>DDST01000084.1:0-238 GCA_002343485.1 Proteobacteria bacterium UBA2383 | reverse complement strand
CGGCGTGCCGACCATCCTGCTGGCTCGCACCGACGCCGAGGCGGCCGACCTGCTGACCAGCGACTGCGACGAGAACGACAAGCCGTTCTGCACTGGCGAGCGCACCGTCGAAGGCTTCTACAAGACCAAGAAAGGTCTGGCGCAGGCGATTTCGCGCGGTCTGGCCTACGCGCCCTACGCCGATATGGTGTGGTGCGAGACCGGCACCCCCGACCTCGACTTCGCCAAGAAGTTCGCC
>DDST01000104.1 GCA_002343485.1 Proteobacteria bacterium UBA2383 | reverse complement strand
ATTTATGACTGCTATGTATTAAAATATGACAGCAACTATCAAAGATTATAGGAATTTTTGACAGGACTCTGTAAAACGTGACGTTAGGCTAAAATTGAGAAGCCATCACCTTACAAGGTAATTATTCATGGTCAACATATTAAAAGGATTAAGAATTGTGGAGGGAACCGCGTTTGTCGCCGCGCCACTGGCCGGTATGACCTTGGCGCAACTGGGCGCCGATGTCATTCGTTTTGATCGTATCCGGGGTGGCCTGGATCATTACCGGTGGCCGGTGACTCACGACAATAAGAGCCTGTTTTGGGCGGGTTTGAACAAAGGCAAGCGTTCGATCGCCGTCGATGTCAACACGCCGCGCGGACAGGAAATCGTGACTCGGCTGATTTGCGGCGGGTCCGGACCCGACACGGGAATCTTTGTGACGAACCTCCGGGTACGCGGCTGGATGGATTATGAGCACCTGAAACAACACCGGGAAGACCTGATTATGGTGACCGTGCTTGGTAATCGCGAGGGTGGCCCAGCCGTCGATTACACGATCAATCCTGGTGTGGGTTTTCCTTATGCGACGGGGCCGGAGGATTCCGAAGAGCCGGTTTGCCATGTCTTGCCTGCTTGGGACTGCATCACTGGGCAAATGACGGCGCTGGCCGTGCTGGCGGCGGAGCGGCATCGCCGCCTGACCGGGCAAGGCCAGTCGGTGGACATCGCCCTGAAAGATGTCGCCTTGGCCATGCTAGGAAATCTGGGCATCATCGGGGAGGTGATGGTTAATGATTTTGATCGTCCCAAGTATGGCAATTATCTGTATGGTGCTTATGGCAACGAATTTATGACGGCCGATGGCCGCCGGGTCATGGTCGTTGGTTTGACGCGCCGGCAATGGGATGGGTTATGCAAGGTGACTGGGCTTAAAGCAGAATTTGATGCTTTAGGTAGCCGGCTGGGTTTGAATTTGAATCAGGAAGGTGACCGGTTCAAAGCCCGCGAGGAAATTACTGCGCTTTTGCAACCCTGGTTCCAGGCGAGAAAGGTCGAGGATTTCGCTCAGCCTTTCGATGAAAACGGCATTACCTGGTCGGTTTTCCGTACCTTCAAGCAGGCGATTCAGGAAGATCCGGATTTTTCAGTGCAACACCCGATGTTCAGCATGCTCGATCAGCCTGGCATCGGTGAATACCTGACGCCCGGCTCGCCTTTTGAATTCAGTGAATTCGAACGCCTTCCCCCGCAGCGTGCCGCTGTATTGGGAGAACATACCGATGAAATCCTATCCGGCATTCTCGGCATGAGCGATGCGGAGATTTCCCGCTTGCATGACGATAAAGTGGTTGCGGGTCCCCGCCCTTAGGTATCTCTCTTCCCTTATTGATTGAAGGATCTGAAATGTCATCGCAAATAGCCTTCATCACTGGCGCCACCTCCGGGTTTGGCGCAGCTTGCGCCCGGCGCTTTGCCGCTGAAGGTTGGTATTTGATTCTCTGCGGGCGCCGCCAGGAGCGCTTGGACAAATTACGTACCGGATTGTCCGCCATTACGCGGGTTCATGCTTTTCCTCTTGATGTTCGCGACGAAGTGGCGGTGAATGCGGCAGTTGCGGCGTTGCCAGCGGAATTTTCCGGGATTGATTTGCTGCTCAATAACGCTGGGCTGGCGCTTGGCCTGGAACCGGCCCAGCGCTGCGATATGCAGGACTGGCAGGACATGGTCGATACCAACATCAAAGGCTTATTGTTCTGCACCCGTGCCATTCTGCCGGGCATGGTTGCGCGCAACCGGGGCCATGTGGTCAACATCGGATCGGTGGCGGGCACGTATCCCTATCCGGGTGGCAATACCTATGGCGCGACCAAGGCGTTCGTCAAGCAATTTTCGCGCAATCTGCGTGCCGATTTGCTGGGGACGCGAGTACGAGTGACCAACATCGAACCGGGCATGGCGGAGAGCGAATTTTCGTTGGTGCGGTTCAAGGGCGATGATAGCAAGGCCGCTCAGGTCTACCAGGGCGTTCAGCCGTTAAGTCCGGAGGATATCGCAGATGCCGTCTACTGGGCAGCAACCCGCCCAGCCCATGTTAATATCAACAGCATGGAAATCATGCCGGTGTGCCAAGCTTTTGCGCCGTTCGCGATTAGTCGTGATGTTTGAATGCAGCCATGAGATGGCTCCAGCTCGTCTCTGTGGCTGACTCGAATGGGGCTAGTGCAATACATCGCGGTTTACATTATTAGAATCATTTTAAAGCATATGTGAATGTCGCGGTGCACATGGCAAGTGGCCTGTTGGCTAAATAGATTGGAAATTGATCGCTAGACAGGCTGGTACATGGTTTACATGTTTCACGCACATCCGCAATAAGCGGTGTGCGCCTGCAAAGCGCTGCACAATGTCTTTATCCCAAATAATAACTACTTCGACGGCCAAATAGAGTAAATCGCGTGTGGCGAAGTCGATAAACAGCAAGCCTGCTTTGGGATTTAAAGCCAAATTACCCAGGGTATTAAAAAAGAAATTCCCGGTATAGTCAGGAACAATCAGCGTTGTGCCGTCATTAATCTGAATAAAGCCAGGCTTTCCACCACGATGTGATACATCAACACCTTGGGATCGTTGCCTTGACGTTGCGGATGCGGGATGTGCTGACGCGATAAAAAAAGTATCCGCACCCTGAATAATCTTTCGGCTTTGATCATTGAGCTGATTTGAGCAGATGGTTGGTTGTGAGATGGCATGATTAGAAGCAGCCCAAGTTGCCTGACGTGGCTGGATGTATTTAGGGCAATTACCAAAGCTTTGTTGCACCTGCACAGTAAAACTTTCTTGCGATACAGTCTCAATCCAGCCGTTCACGCGGTTGCGGCGCCGGGTATGCGGTTCAATACCGAGTAACCCGATGTGTATGCCTGCTTGGAGTCTTGCCGAGAGGGGGTCGTGTGGTAGCGGCTTGGCGTGGATGACCAGTTGTTGAGGATTGGGCGAGCAGATAAATCCTGGCGGGCCTGCGATGACCGACGCCCAAGGCTGCAATGATTGATCGATGCTGCCAACCACTAAGAACGGTAGTTGAGTAAAAAACTCACGGTGCTGGCCGGGCATCTGATCATGAATGGCGATGCGCCCGATCTTCGCTATCTTGTCGGATATACCCGCTTGCGTTTGCACAGCGACTTCCCCTTCATGAAACAAAGGGGCCGGTGGGATGGGTATCGAGGGCGAGGGCATATCAATATCCAGCTAGGAAGATAGCAATCTTCATATTTCTTGTTCTTGAGCCTTTATAAGGCACTGTTAAGCGGTTGTTTTCGCCATAGGCACGAAACCAGGTAGCTGTTCTATACGTACCAGCCACGCATTGATCGCGGGGTAGGGATCAAGCGATATGTTGCCTTCAGGCGCGTGGGCGGTGTAACTGTAGTTGGCAATATCGGCAATAGCCGGAGTGTTGCCGGTTAGAAACGCTGATTTTGCAAGGATCTGTTCCATCACTGCAAAAAGTGTTTCAGCCCGTTTGCTCGCTTCCGTTACATTGAGCGGTTCTTTGAAAAGATGAGCCACACGCGCGGCGGCTGGACCAAAGGCCAGGGGGCCTGCTGCTATAGAAAGCCATTGCTGAATAGCAGCTTGACCGGCCGGATCTCGCGGCCACCAGGATTCATCACCATATTTGCCCGCCAGATAAACCAATATAGCGTTGGAATCTGCAAGCGTTAATTCACCATCCTGCAGCACCGGCACTTGACCAAAAGGATTGAGCGCCAGAAATGCAGGTGTTTTATGCGCCTTGCCGGCAAGGTCCACATCGATCAACTCAACCGGCAGCTTCAGCAGAGAAAGAAAAAGTTCTACCCGATGACAATGCCCAGAGAGCGCGAAGCGGTGCAATTTTAATGATGGGGCGATGAGGTGCATATGCATGGAACTCCATGGGTAGATCAGGGAGCGCCTATTCTGTTTATTTCGTAATTAGGAATAAATGCTTGGATAGTGATTTCACTACTCAATAAATCGTATTAATATCGCGGGGTGGACAAGCTCAAGGCAATACAGACTTTTGTACAGATCGCCGATGCAGGCAGTTTGACGTCTGCTGCGCAAGGTATGCGTGTGTCTTTGCCAGCGGTGGTGCGAACCTTGGCAACGCTGGAAATCGAGCTAGGCGTGCGTTTATTCAATCGCACAACGCGCAAGATTACCCTGACAGAAGAAGGCAAAATCTATTTAGCGCGTTGCCGCCCTTTGCTGGTAGCAGCGGAGGAAGCGGATGCCGCGCTGACCGTGGGGGCTACGGAGCCGAGCGGTCATATCACCATGACTGCCCCTGTATTGTTTGGCCAGCGGTATGTGGCACCAGCCGTAACGCGTTTTGTGCAACGCTATGAAAAAGTGCAATGCAGTGTGCTGTTATTGGATCGTGTTGTAAGTCTCGTCGATGAAGGTATCGATGTGGGTATTCGCATCGGTGCGCTCGACGACTCGACGTTAGTGGCGCAGCAGGTGGGCAGTTTACGCCGGGTGGTAGTCGTCAGCCCTGACTATATCAATCGATTCGGTAAGGTGCATCATCCTGAAGAATTGCTGAAAGCCAATTGCATACGTTTTGTTAATGCCAGTAGCAATCGATGGACGTTTCATGAGGGAGCAAAGCAATTCACGGTGCCCGTAACCGGTAATCTGGATTTCAATCATGTCGAACCGGCTGTCGCCGCCTGCGTGGCAGGCTTGGGTTACGGCATGTTTATTTCTTACCAGGTGGCGTCTCCTCTGGAGGAGGATCGCTTGCAAGTCGTGCTGGAGCGGTATGAACCTGTGCCGCGTCCTGTGCACATTGTCTATCCTCACGCCCGTTTGTTGCCGGCCAGAACCAGAATGCTGATTGATTGGATGAAACAGACCTTGTCTGGGTTGCCGCTGCTAAAGCAAGCATAGGGAAATGTAAAGCGCCCTAAAGAGAGCAGGCTGGCTATCCGGCCATTGGGATTCAACCACCGGTGTGGCTCATATGGCGCAGAATGACCGGTTGGCTGCCGAGCTGAAAATCGTGGCCGTGCGGCTTGATCGCCATAGCGGCGGCAATCGCCTGTTTCAACCGCTCACGGTTGCCGGGATGGGCACGCAGGACATGGCGCAAATCCACTGAATGTTCCTGACCCAGACAAAGCAGCAACCGGCCTTCAGCGGACACTCGTACCCGGTTGCAATCGCCGCAGAAGTTGTGGCTATGCGGCGAAATGAAGCCGATGCGAGTCTCACTGCCGGGGATGCGGTAATAGCGGGACGGTCCGCCTGTGGTCTCAGTGGTGGGAATTAGGGTGAACGCGTGTGCCAGATCGGCGCGGATGGCATCGCTAGAATAGTATGCCTCAGCACGATCATGATCGCCGATGATGCCGAGTGGCATTTCCTCGATATAGCTGATGTCCAGTCCGTTTTCGATGGCGAAACGCGCCAGATCCGTGACTTCGTCATGATTACGGCCTTTCAGAATCACTGCGTTTAGCTTGAGCCGCTGAAAGCCGGCAGCTTGAGCGGCCTGGATACCGCGCAACACGGTTTTCAGCTCGCCAACCCGGGTGATACGGCGAAAGCGCTCTGGGTTGAGGCTGTCCAGGCTGATATTGAGCCGCGCCACGCCCGCCGCTTTTAATTCAGCCGACAAGCGCCCCAGTTGTGAACCGTTGGTGGTCAGCACCAGCTCCTTCAGCCCGCATTCGTGCAACCGGCCCAGCTCCCGAAATAGCCACAATACATTTTGCCGCACCAGCGGCTCACCGCCTGTGAGACGGATTTTGCGAACGCCCAATTCCACGAGCGCCCGGCCCAGCGCCGCCAGTTCCTCCAGTGTCAGGATTCGGGCACGCGGCAGAAAGGTCATCTGCTCGCTCATGCAGTAGACACAGCGGAAATCACAGCGGTCTGTGACGGAAAACCGTACATAGTTGACGTGGCGGCCGAAACCGTCCACGAGTGAGGCGTTCTCCCCGTGCTTTTTAGCAGAAAGGTTGGGGGTGTTTCGTTGCGGAAACGCATCGGACGCAGGCGTGGACACGCGGGACACCTCAAGAGGATGGGTTCTTATTATTGAACACAGATCCTCCCTCTTGTTCGGAGGAAGGACCCAGACCGGATCAACGCTGCCGCACCACCTGATAAGGGCGGGCTGGATAGGTCACTGGCGCGCTCCAGATATGCACCAGCCGGCTGAAGGGGAATACCAGGAATACCGTCAGGCCGAGGAAGATATGCAATTTGAATAGGAACCCCATGCTGCTGATGGCCGCCACAGCTTCTGCCGGATCGAATGTCACCACATTCCGCGCCCATTGCATCAGCAGCAACATGTTGCCGCCATCCAGATGCATCAACGACAGCGGGATGGTCAACAAACCGAGAATGAGCTGCACATACAAGAGTAGCAGGATGAAAATATCCATCCGCGTGCTGGTGGCCCGGACCCGAGGGTCGTTCAACCGCCGCTGCACCAGCATGGTCAGTCCGGCGAAGCACATCAGTCCGGCGACACTGCCGGCGACGATGGCTAGGATTTGTTTGGCGCTCGCGGAAACACCCAAGAGGTGGAATACTTCCGGCGGGGTGAGCAGGCCGGCGAAATGCCCAAGGAACAGCAGCAAGATGCCGATGTGAAACAGGTTACTGGCCCAGCGCATGTTTTTTTTGCTGAGAATCTGGCTGGAGTGGGCCTTCCAGGTGAACGGGTCGCGGTCGAAGCGCGCCAAACTGCCGAGCAGGAATACTGCACCGGCTAGATAAGGATAAACACCAAATAATAGGGTATTCAAGTAACTCATGATCATCGCCTCGAATGGGTAAAAACCACTCTCATTTTTCAGAGGGAACGGATGACTGGGGGGGTTGAGTTGGATGGAGGCATCCAGCGCACCGGTTGAGCTGCTGCACCGTGACCGTTTTGGTGAGCGCCGCAACCTTCTTGATTTGCCAAGAAGGTCACTGCCTCCTCTTCCCAAATCTTGTCCATATTGGCGATCGCCTCATCGGGACCCTCGCTTGCGGCCTGCTGGCGAATCGCCTCGATGTCCGCCGGTTCACCGGTCAGCGCGGCCAGTGCGTCGAATACGGCGTGGTAATCGCTGCCCTGTTCAGTCAGCCGGGCGCCGAGCAAGGCCATAACGTGCATGACATCGGCCAGCATATCCAGCGCCTCTCCAGCCGGGCGCTGGGCCAGGTATTCCAGAAACAGCGGAAGATAGTCGGGTAGTTCCCGGGCGCTGAGTTCAAAGCCATGTTGTTGGTAAACCTCCAACAGGTTGATCATTGCTTGGCCGCGATCCCGTGATTCACCGTGGATGTGCTCGAACAGATGCAACGACAGTGCCCGGCCCCGGTCGAACAGCCGGACATACCGTTCTTGTAACTCGATCAGATCGGCCCGCTGCATCTGGTTGATCAACGATAACAGCGCCCGATGCTCACGTTCCGGCAACAAATTTTCCTCATCGAGAACCTCCCTCATTTCACCCAGCGCCGCTTGCAGTTCCGGCTGCGGGTAACAGAGCAGAGCGGAAAGAACTTTTAGGGTTTTCATTGTGCAATCTCTCCTTGCCGCATGCGCAGGGTACGCATTGCGTACCCTGCTGGCTGGCAGCCTGTCTTACTTCGTGGGCTCCACTCGGATTGGAACCGCCCGGCGCGTGGTTACCTTCTTGCCGCCGAACAAATTGGTCTTATCGGTGCCTGGCGAGCAGCCGTTGCCGAAGCTGAAACCGCAGCCGCCGCGTTCACCGAAGGCATCATAGGTGGCGCTGGCGTATTCACGGTGGCTGGTCGGAATGACGAAGCGATCCTCATAATTGGCAATAGCCAGATAGCGGTACATCGATTCGACCTGATCGATGCGCAAACCGGTCGCTTGCAACACTTCATCATGGATTTCGCCGTCCACCGTCTTGGCGCGCATGTAGGCGCGCATGGCCAGCATCCGTTCCAGCGCCAGCTTGACCGGTTTTTCATCGCCGGCGGTCAACAGATTGGCCAGATACTTCAGCGGAATCCGCAATGAACCGACATCGGGGATGATGCCATTCATGCCGATCTGGCCGGATTCAGCACGGGCTTGGATGGGTGACAGCGCGGGTACGTACCAGACCATCGGCAGGGTGCGGTACTCCGGATGCAATGGGAAAGCAATCTTCCAATCAATCGCCATCTTGTAGATGGGCGATTCCTGAGCGGCTTGCAACCACGGCTCGGGAATACCCGCCTGGCGTGCCTCGGCCTGCACCGCCGGGTTGAATGGATCGAGGAACATATCGAGCTGCGCCTGATACAAACTTTGCTCGTCGGCAACACTGGCGGCTTGTTCAATGCGGTCGGCGTCGTAGAGCAACACACCGAGATAACGGATGCGCCCGACGCAGGTTTCCGAGCACACGGTTGGCTGACCGGTCTCGATGCGCGGGTAGCAGAAGATACACTTCTCCGACTTGCCAGTATTCCAGTTGTAGTAAATCTTCTTGTACGGGCAACCGGAGACGCACATCCGCCAGCCCCGGCATTTGTCCTGATCGATCAGGACGATGCCATCCTCTTCACGCTTATAGATCGCACCCGAAGGACACGAAGCGACACACGCCGGATTCAGGCAGTGCTCGCACAGGCGCGGCAAGTACATCATGAAGGTGTTTTCGAATTCGCCGTAAATTTCCTTCTGCACCTTCGCAAAGTTGTAGTCTTTGGAGCGTTTAGCGAATTCGGTGCCGAGAATTTCCTCCCAGTTCGGTCCCCAGTGGATTTTCTGCATCCGCTCGCCGCTGATCGCCGAGCGCGGCCGGGCGGTGGGCATGGCTTTCGACTCGGGCGCATTCTGCAAATGCGCATAGTCGTAATCCCATGGCTCGTAGTAGTCGTCGATGGCGGGCATGTCAGGATTCGCGAAGATATTGGACAGAATCTTCCACTTGCTGCCCTGTTTTAGCTCGATCTTGCCATCCTTGCGCCGTTTCCAGCCGCCGTTCCACTGCTCCTGGCTTTCCCAATCCTTGGGATAACCAATGCCGGGTTTGGTCTCGACGTTGTTGAACCAG
>DDST01000106.1:16767-48751 GCA_002343485.1 Proteobacteria bacterium UBA2383 | reverse complement strand
ATATAGAACAGCCCTAAATAATCCAGACAATTTTTATATTTATATTGTAACTTTAGTATTAACTGATAGTCCAAAAATCTACAATTTCAGTGGAAAGGAATTTATAAAAAAATTTGTTTTTGACCCACTAGCTTACATAGCTAGTCCAATTGATATTCCAGATGAACAAGAAGGTCCAATTGATGAACTGGAAGATGATGAATAATGTTTTTTAAGGCTCTTCGAGGGTTCTTGTGGAGCCAGCCGATTCAGGGGTGGCTCGTGGCTCCAACTCGTTGATTTTAAAAGATGCAACGTCGGCCTGGCGTGCTGATCTTGGCCCAGAACCCCACATTCCACAGAAACTCTCGAAGAACCTTTTTTAATTTGAAAAACTGCATAGCTTCGTAGGTTGGGTTGCCGTTTTTTTGGCAACCCAACATTCAATTAACCAGCCTAACTGGCTGCTGCACCGGAGACCGCGCCATTGACTGTTGTGGGTGATTTGAAGGACAGCAAGGCGCGGCCCTAGTAAGGACGCCGGAGTAAAGATAAGTCTGGATTTAATATGCCAACATTGTTAATTCAAGAAGGGTTCAAGTTTTTCTTCTATGCTAATGAGCATGAACCTAAACACATTCATGTTGAAAATGCGAATGGATTTGCCAAAATTGAATTGGCAACACTGCGTGTTACTAACAATCATATGAGATCTAAAGACTTAAAAAAAGCGTTATCCATAGTCGAAGCAAACAAAGGTAATTTTGAAAGGAAATGGGATGAATACTTTAGTCAGAGGTAAAATTGTTCACTTTGATGACCGTTATCTTCATGTGGAACTTGAAGATGAACGAATTATTTCAACTCCTATATCTTGGTATAAAGAATTACAAGATGCCTCACTGCGCCAACTGGCAAATTACGAATTTATTTGCCAAGGTACAGGTATTGAATGGCCTGCTCTTGATTATCACTTAAGTATTGAAAGTATGCTGCTTTCACAAATCCAGAAAAAGGCTGCCTAGTTGCGTAGGTTGGATTGCCATTTTTCGGCAACCTAACTACTTAATCAACTGGCCTAACTGGGGCTTGCACCTGACCCCGCTACGCGGGGCAGGTGAAGCGGGTCGTTGGGCTAATAAGGAGAATGAAACTACATGCCTAAACTGAAGGGCCCGCAGTTCGTTCAATACTTCGATGGCGTCCTGCAAGTACTGAAAAGTCTTGGAGGCTCAGGAACGCCAGGCGAAGTCACTGATAGTATTGCTGAACTTTTGAATGTTCCCGAATCAATGCAAGAAGAGACCCTCCCATCGGGAGAATCAAGATTCAAGAATAGAGTAGCATGGGCTAGATTTTACTTGGTCAAAGCTGGGTTAATAGATTCATCAAAAAGAGGGGTTTGGGCGTTAACACCAGAAGGAGAAAATACCTCTTTAACACATGAGCAAGCCGTAGAGTTATTCAAGAGAATACATCAAGATTTCCCATCCAAAAGTGAAGAAAAAGAAAAATCCAAGGAAGAAGATTTGGCGCCTGAAGAGGTACAGGAACAAATAGATCATAGGGCGGTATTACTCGAAATTATAAAAAACCTTTCTGCTGACGGTTTTGAAAAAATCTGTCAGCGCCTATTGCGGGAATCCGGGTTTCAACAGGTTGTTGTTACTGGTAAGTCCGGTGACGGAGGGATTGATGGTCACGGTCTTTTAGAAATAAATCCATTCGTTTCATTTAAAGTTCTTTTTCAGTGCAAAAGGTATACTAAAGGTCCTGTGTCCTCTGGGCATGTTCGTGATTTTCGTGGAGCAATGATGGGGAGAGCCGATAAGGGCATTATTATTACTACTGGTTTGTTCACTGCCGAGGCAAAAAAAGAAGCCAGAAGAGATGGTGTGCCACCATTAGAGTTGGTTGATGGAAATAAGCTCGTAGAAATGTTTGAGCATCTCCGCTTGGGCCTTAAAGAACGGCTTACTTTCGATGTTGATGAAAAGTTTTTTGAGGCTTTCAAGTAAATATGGCCCAACAATCGCATTCACGCGGGCAGAAAAAAGCTACGCTCCTCGTTCCTCGTCGCTCTGCTTTTTTCTGCCGGTGATGCGTGGCGTTGTCGCGGACGCTTCGCGCCCGCCCCGTTAGCTTTCTACAAGAGCGAGATCGGGAGGTGTTTCGAATAGTGCTGAAAATCTTTGTCGGTTGTGTAAATGCGAAAGTTTGCCCGAATGGATACAGCGCATATTAAGAAATCGGTGTGCGATCCTTGAACGCCTTTCGAGCGGCAAAAGTTCGAATACTCGGCAGCCGATTCGTAGTCACCATCAGTTATCGCTTCGTTAGGGAAATATTGGATCTTTTGGCGAAGCCGTTCGAAGCTGTTTTTGTCGGTATAGCCAGAAAGTAGCTCTTGCCGAATCGGGCCGATAATTCGTACTTGGTTTTCGTCAATGAGCTGAGAGAGTTGTTCGGCAACGGCAACTTCTTTAGGAGCGTTGCCTCGTAGGGCCAAAGACCAAACGCACGTGTCTACGAGTACGCCACTCATTTGCGCCCTTGTTTGTAGTCGTAATCCGAGTCATGGGGTAATTTGCCGAAAAGGGTGGCGATTTCGCGCTGTTTTCGCCGCCGCACAAACTCCTTAAGCGCTTGATTAACTGTTTCTTTTTTTGTTTTTAAGCCACTGATATGCAATGCTTCATCGAGCAAATCGGGATCAATTGAGAGGTTCGTTGCCATTGTGCCACTCCGGATTACACAAGAATACACACATAGTAGCACACAAGCTAACAAGGCGTTCAAGCCGCTCGCTATGCTCGTTCGGACGCCCAGCACTCCGCGCTTGCTCGGGCATAGCTTCGCCATTATTGCCCGATCAATCGCTCCGAGCTGAGCGCCGCTTACCACGGCGTTCGGCACAATAAATGTTTTTTCGAAGGATCCTAGCGGGATTCTTGCTTGTGTCAGTGCTGGTCTGTGCTGGAGTGCTTGTCCTGGGCGGTGCCTTGGCAAATCCCCAGCAGCGTCCGATCGTGGCACCTCCTACCGGCCTTGCGCTGGAGTCGATTCAAATACCCACCAAAAATGGGTACTCCATTGCGGGTTGGTTTATTCAGGGCCAGAACGGCAAGCCGGGTGTTTTGCTTCTGCATAGTGTTCGATCCAATCGTTTGGAAATGATCGGCCGCGCCGAATTCTTGAACAAAGCAGGCTATTCGGTGCTGCTCATTGATATGCAAGCACATGGTGAAACACCAGGAGAGCACATTACTTTCGGCTATCGGGAATCTTTTGATGCTCATACCGCACTGAATTATCTTAAAAGCCGCATACCGGGCCAAAAGGTTGGCGTCATAGGCGTGTCATTGGGCGGTGCCGCAGCTTTGCTAGGCGAAACTCCCATCGATGCAGATGCGGTGGTTTTGGAGGCCGTTTACAGTTCCATCGAGAACGCAATAAAAAACCGGTTGGCGATCCGTCTCGGTGAATTCGGGCGAATCGTTTCGCCTCTGCTGGAGTGGCAGATTGAGCCCCGCCTGGGTGTTGCGCCAGACTCTTTGTCACCCATTGCTGCAATAATCAATCTGAAATCCCCGGTTCTGATCATTGCGGGGGAGAACGATCAACATACGCTGAGTGATGAATCGAAGGGTTTATTCCGAGCGGCTTCAGAGCCGAAAGAGTTGTGGCTGATTGAAGGGGCTCACCATCAGAATTTTCATCGCTACGCCCCAACGGCCTATGAGCACCGCATCCTCGCTTTTTTTGGCAAGCATCTCGGCGGCGGCGGTGCCTAACAATGCGCTCAAGCCGTTCGCTTACACTCACTCGGACGCTCAGCGCCCCGAGCTGAGCGCCGCTTACCTGTGCGTTGCCGCGGACGTTTCGTGCCCGCCGCCCCGTTAGGCACGCAACAAATGAGGTAATAATGAACTGCCCCGGGAATTCCAGATCTTCCAGGCTGCGTGGCTGCAGCAGAAACAAAGCAAGAAGTGTTGCAACTCATTCAAGAGGCTATTGAGTTTCATCTTGATGGGCTTAAAGAAGAGGGGGCACCAGTCCCGCTGCCACATTCTTATAGTGAATTCGTAGAGATTCATGCCTAACTAGGGGCGTTGCACCTGACTGTGCTACGCACAGTAGATGAGCGTTGTCGCGCCCCCGGCAACCAGCGGATCAACCGGACATCACCCACCCAAAATTACATGTTGTCCGGGTTCGCCGGTTATCTACCGCCCGGTTGTCGCAGGCAAAGGACTTGCAATGCGCGGTCATCGGATCGGAGCAATGCAACGCTCAAACCGCGCTGAAGCGGGGGAACTCAGTGCCAAACCAAAGCTTGGAATGGGAGCTGCGATAAGGTTCGTATCAAGCGCGACAAGAGGACTGCAATTGCTGCCAGTTGCCACTTTGCGGAACTATCAAGGTGGAATTTTCAGTGTGGCCGGCACGGAGCAAATCTAAGAGGCTCTTTCCGTGCCGGTTCGTCGGCTGTCGATCAATTACAGCGGCAAATCACCATTTTTGCCGAGTCGTTGTTTTTCACCCTAGGTGTGTCGCTCGTGTAGGAATCGAACGGCATCGTCGAACCCTGCTGCATCTGCAGGCTGTTATGGAACTCGGCAGTGCAGCCGGAGGCGACCTTCACCGAGGAGAGCATGTTGTTCCACGACGGATCATAGAACAGCCGGTAGCCGACGCGGCCGCCAAGAAATTCCTTCAGATTCTGGGGTGCGTCGCCCTCGTTCACGAACAGGACGGCATCTCCGGACTGCGCCGTGCCGACAACCGTTCCGGATTTCCCACCGTAGTCATAGTCCTGGTAGATCTGGCAGGTTCCGGACTGTGCGCTTTGCGCAAACGCCGAACCCGCGGACAGCGCGATAAGAACAGCCGACGCGGCGGCGATGGATGTTTTGATGTGTGACATAAAACGTTTTCCTCTGATTGCATTACTTCAGTTGGTTCCTGCCGGAACCGGTTCATTGTGAGAGCCTGTTCTAACAAGAAAGCGCTATCACGCCAAAGTGCTCACAGCGGCTGAGATGATGGACGAGTTGATCAATATCAGCAAGGAAATCGTCAAGCCGGACAAACAGGCCGAAGCGCTGGGTATGAGCGAATGAGTACGCCTTCTATACCGCTGTCGCTGACAACGAGAGCGCCAGAGAGTTTATGCAACAGGACACGCTGCGCGAGCTGGCGGTCGTGTTGTTCGAAAGAGTGAAGGCCAATGCTTCTATCGATTGGACAATCAAAGAAAGCGTAAAGGCCAAACTCAAAGTCATCGTGAAGCGAACGTTGCGGCAATATAGCTATCTGCCGGATATGCAAAAGCTGGCGGTCGAGACGGTGCTTAAGCAAGCGGAGATGCTGGCAAATGAGGTTGCCAGCGGCGCAGTAAATGGCTCATAAGGCGCTGCACGCTAACTCCACGTTATGGCATCAAATGACAGCAAGATCCGGTTCGCAGAAATCGATTTTAAATTTCAGAATACCTGCGGAATCACGGCGAAAGGTTGCCGTGGAAATTATGCGAGGATATTCTGCATGACGGCATTGATAACTATTGAGTTTGCAAAAGATATTCATACGTTCAAGCGATTGGCTGATTCAGAGGGAATTGCCAAACCGGCTCGTTATCCGGCCTTTGATGCATCCCGGTTTACAACGGGAATGGCATTATTGGCCGATGGTGGCGTCTCGATTTGCAAAACATAAGTAATGGACTCATTCAGCATGTCTGATGATTATGAGCGGATTGCTCACGCCATTGATTTTATTCGCAGCCATGCGGGTAAACAGCCAACGCTGGCAGAGGTGGCTGCTCAAGTACATTTGAGTGAATATCATTTTCAGCGGTTATTCAGCCGCTGGGCGGGTGTTACACCAAAGCGGTATTTACAAGTGTTAACGCTGGAACGGGCAAAGCAGTTGCTTCAAGAGCACCGCCTTTCGGCACTGAGCGCCAGTTACGAAGTGGGATTGAGTAGTAGTTCGCGGTTGTATGATCATTTTGTGCAAATAGAAGCGGTTACACCTTCAGAGTATCGGCAAAAAGGACAAGATCTGATCATTGTGTTTGGCTATCACGAAACTCCCTATGGTTTGGCTTTTGTCGCACAAACATCACGAGGCATATGCCAGTTTGATTTTGTTGACCGCACTGCAACGGAAGAACCCCTTCACCGTTTGACGCGAAGCTGGAGCAATGCGGACATCCGGGAAGATAACGCTCAAACTGCAAGAATCATCAACTTGCTGTTTTCACAGCAGCATACCCATACTGCGCCTTTGTCATTGTGGGTGCGCGGCACCAATTTTCAGCTTAATGTATGGCGGGCATTGCTGAAATTACAGCCAGGAGAAGTCACATCTTACCGTGGCATCGCGCATACAATGGGCCATCCCAAAGCATCTCGTGCAGTGGGTACGGCAATAGGCTCTAATCCTGTCGCGCTCATTATTCCTTGCCATCGGGTGCTGAAGCAGACCGGTGAGCTTGGCGGTTATCGCTGGGGTGAAAGACGCAAACATGCCATATTGGCAAGAGAAGCCGCCTATTGTGAGTAAAGTCATGAAACGCGCCATCAGAACGCTCGCAAGCGCGCATCTATTGTGGGCGTGCGGGCTGTGAAAGAATAAGGAGGGTGGAGGAATGGCCCAAGTCAAGATCTACGGGCTTCGCGCCTCGATTGAGCGTCATCGGGGTACGCTGTCTGAGGCGATACATCGAGCGGTTGTTGAGGCGCTGAGCTATCCGCCGGAGAAGAAGTTTCAACGGTTCATCAGCCTTGAAGCGGAGAATTTTATCGTTCCTCAAGACAGAACTGCCTCGTACACCATCGTCGAAATTTCAATGTTTGAAGGCCGCACAGCCGAAGCTAAAAAGTCCTTGGTGCGTGCCCTGTTCCGGAACATTGAGCAAACATGCGGCATTGCACCCCAAGATGTCGAAATCACCATTTTCGAAACGCCAAAGGAAAACTGGGGCATCCGCGGTAAGTCAGGTGATGAGCTGGCGCTTAGCTACAAAGTCAATGTCTAACGTACATACGTATAGCCCTGACATTTTCATCAGGCAGACCCGCCTACAGCAGGCGATTTATGGATCATTTTATCCTGAGGAAAAGAAATGACCCAGATCACAGAAATTGCCCCTGATATGTATCGCATCTCCACATTTATTCCTGAGGTGAATCTTCAATTTAATCAATTCCTCGTGCGCGACGAACAGCCTCTTCTGTTTCACACGGGCATGAAAGGATTGTTTCCGGTTGTGCGGGATGCGGTGGCATCGTTATTAGCACCCTCTAGCATCCGATGGATTGGTTTTAGTCATTTCGAGGCTGATGAATGCGGCGCCCTCATGGAATGGCAGACGCTCGCACCGTCTGCGACAGCTATATGTAGTCTCGTTGCAAAACTTGTAAGTGTCGACGATGTCGTCGCTTGCCGCCCAGCGCAAGCCCTGGCAGATGGGGAACAGCTTTGTACCGGAAAGTATCGCTTCCGCTTTCTCCAAACTCCGCATGTGCCTCATTGCTGGGAGGCGAGCCTCCTGTTTGAGGAAACCCAGGGAACCCTATTGTGTTCCGATCTGTTTCACCAGGAGGGGGATGTCGAGCCTCGTACCCGCACGGATGTGGTCGATCGCTGCAAACGGACGTTGGTCAGCTATCAGCAGGGACCCTTTGCGAACTATTTACCCTATACACCTTATACAGAGCAGACGCTGCAACGATTGGCAGCACTCAAACCCCGTACCTTGGCAACGATGCATGGGTCGACGTTCATTGGCGATGGTGCGCAGGCCTTTGCCGGCCTCGCGCAGGTGATGAAGGAGATCCTAGGGGGACGCTAGCGTGCCGGCGGTCACCACACGCGTGCTTCCCGGATCAATGCATGCAAGGAAACGTTCAAAAAGCGGATAAAGCCGGGTTCAGTACCCGCGCGCGCGCCGCACTGTCACCGTCTCGCCGCCCATCCCCCAGTTATCGGTATCCACTTCGTCGATCACGACCATCGTGGTAGCTGGGTTCTTGTTCAATACCTCGCGCAGTAATCCGGTCACGCCCGCGATCAGCTGGGCTTTCTGCGCTGCGGTAGCGCCTTCGCGGGTAATCTTGATATTGACGTAAGGCATCGGTTGTTTTCCTCCAAATTGAGATTTAAGCCAGGCGCTCGACGCGCCGGGACACTTCGAACAAACCTGCGCTCAGGACCAGGGCGCCTGCTGCCAGCAACACCGGTACAGTCAGATCATCACCTTGGGCTAACCCCGAAGTTGCCAGCGGCCCGGCGATTTGGCCGATGCCATAGCAGGCGGTGACGAACCCAATGCGCCGGCTGGTCGCTTGCGGGTCGGGCACCCGCGCCAGCCACTGGGCCAAGCCAGCGATCCCCATGAATGTGCCGCCCAGCAACGCCGCACCGGCCAAGGCGGTGAGATGCTGCCCTGGCCAGAGGACCGGCAACGCAACGCCAGCGGCTTCGAGCAGGGTGCAGGCGATCAAGGCCGGATAAGCGCCTATCCGGAACCCAAGGCGAACCCACAATGCCGTCGCTGGCAATGCGGCCAACCCGGCCACCAGCCAGCCGGTCAATGCTGCATCGGCGACACCCGGCTGCCCGCGCAGTAAGGCGGGCAAAAAAGTAGCGTTGACGATGTAGCCAAAACCAGCCAAGCCGTAAGCCGCCGCCATCCAGCTTAAGGGCGGGTGGATTGCTGCGCCATGATCCGCGCTAGCCGGTGCAGAATGCGCCGCTGCAACTGATGATTCGGCCCGGATCAGCACGACAGCCGCCGGTAGCCCCACCAGCGCTGCGCTACCACCGAGTATCCACCAGCCCCAAGCGGTTGCCATGCCCTGATCAAGCAAGATTTGAGCGACGCACGCGGAAAAGGTGATGCCTGCACCGACCCCCGGATAATGCAAGGCGCTCCAACCGCTGGCATGTGCATGAACCAGGGCGCGCAACATGATCCCGGTTGCATAGATGTAAACCCAGGCGCTGGCCACACCTGCGATAAACCGGGCTATCATCCATCCCGCCAAGCCGAGGTCCCAACCCATCGCCAGCGTTGTGACGACACTGAAAACCAATCCTGCTCCCAGGCGTTGCGCCGCGTGTGCCGAGCGGCTGCGCACGACCCATAAGGCTCCTGCCAGATAGCCGCCATAATTGACCGCCGCTAGCCAGCCCGCCGAACTTAAGGTCAGCAAACCTTGTTCCCTAGCCAGAGGCAGCAGGGCTGTGAAGGCGAAACGGCCAATGCCCATCGCCAACGCCAGCACGAACAATCCAGCAACTGCGATGATAGCCGGTGATGGGGTCCGGTCAGGGGCTGAAGGCAAACAGCGGGTATTCATGATGGTGATTTCCTAAGCGCGTTGGCGATGCTGCCTACGGTAGCGCCCGGCCATTATTCGCGTAAAATGAATTGATTTGATCAAATCCATCTCTTGGAGAGAACATCATGGATCTTGCTGCCTTGCGTGTTTTCCGCGCCGTCGCCGAAGAGGGGAGTGTGACGCACGCCGCCGAGCGCTTGCATACGGTGCAATCCAATGTCACCACTCGCATCCGCCAGTTGGAGGCGTTGCTGGATATCGCGCTGTTTGATCGCATCAATCGCCGGTTGGTCATCACCCCGGCGGGCCGGCTGTTGCTGGACTATGCTGAACGCTTGCTGACGCTGGCCGAGGAAGCACGAGAGGCAATTCGCACCTTTGACGCTCCCAAGGGATTGCTGCGTCTGGGTTCCATGGAGACCACCGCTGCCGCTCGTCTGCCAGTGTTGCTGGCGGCATTTCGCCGCCGCTACCCAGAGGTGGATCTGCGCCTGCAAGCGGCGCCAACCCAGCAACTTTTGCAGGATGTGCTACGTCACCGTATCGACCTGGCGCTGGTGGCTGCACCGGTGCATCACCCGGAATTGGCGGTTACCGTTGCGGTCATCGAGGAGCTGGTGCTGGTAAGCGCTGCCGATTACCCGGTTGTCGCCGATCTGCGTCAGCTCGACACCGTGTCAATTTGCACGTTCCGCGAGGGATGCAGTTACCGCCAGCGATTGGTCGACTGGCTACGCAGTGCAGGAATTACCATCAGCCGGATCAACGAATTTGGCGCTTTTGAAGCGATCATTGGTTGCGTCGCTGCCGGCATGGGTTTTAGCTTGTTGCCGCGTTCGGTGCTCGATGTGCATCTGGCCGCAGGCACGATCCGTGTGCATCCCACACCGCCTGGGGTAGCCCACGCTGAAACCCTGCTGGTCTGGCGGTGCGACCGGTCGCACTATCCAGCGCGGGAAGCCTTCACAGCGCTGCTGCGGGAAAAACTGACGACGCCGGACGCGGTCGCGGCATAGGATTAATCATCAGACTTGCCCGCTAATTAGCCGCTTAATGAGTAATGTTGGATGGGTGATCTGGCAAAATAGGACTGGGCTGTATCCTTTAAGAATAGGGAGCAGCGGGATGCTGAAACCGTTCGATCAGCGGATCGATGATCCCGGCCTCGGCGAAGCCTTGTGCGCGCAACCGGCAAGCCGGACACTCGCCGCAAGGCGGCTGAACACCGTTATAGCAGGTATGGGTATCCGCTAGCGCCGGTAAGGCCCCTAAAACACGGGCCAATCGCACGGTATCGGCCTTGGATTTGAACATTAACGGCGTGTGAATCGTGATCGCATACTCCATTCCCAGCCGAAGTGTTTGTTCCAAGGCCTGGATTGCCGCTTGCCGGCAATCGGGATAACCGCTGTAGTCAGTTTGGGTTACACCGGTCACCACGTTGCGGAAACCTCGCTGGTAGGCCAAGGCGGCGGCGAAGGTCAAGAAGATCAAATTGCGGCCGGGAACAAAGGTATTCGGTAATCGGGTTTGTGCATCCACGCCAGCTTGGACGGCGATACCACTCTCAGTAAGCGCATTGCCGCCTAAGACGGCAAAGGTATCGATGGGCAACACCGTTTGCGGCGTGCCTGCCTGGGCGGCGATCCGTGCCGCGCAGTCCAATTCGATACGATGCCGCTGGCCATAATCAAATGTTACCGCTTCGACCTGCCCGGCACCGAAACGATCCAGCGCCCAATACAGGCACGTTGTGGAATCTTGTCCGCCGGATAGGACAACCAGGGCTTGGCTCATCTTCGTCTCTTCGGTCATTCCGGCGCGCCATCGAGCCGCACGCTGGGCTTGATGGCGATGCCGCCACGCGGCGCGAAATCACCGCGGACTTCCAGCCAGCGCGGGTGCAACAGCGCAAACAAGTCAGCGGCGATGCGGTTGATGCTGTCTTCGCTGAAGGAGCCTTGATTGCGAAAACTGAACAGATACAGCTTTAACGATTTCGATTCCACCAGCCAGCCGCATGGACTGTAACGGATGGTGATCCGGGCTAGATCAGGTTGGCCGGTGACCGGACATAGACAGGTGAATTCCGGGCAGTCGAGTTCCACGAGATATGCGTGTTGAGGATAGCGGTTGGCAAATCGCTCCAGGACGTGTGGAGCGTACTCGTGGGGGTACTCGGTTTGCGATCCGCCCAATAGGGTCAGGCCGGCGGTGTTAGAGTCAGACATAGGTAGATCCAGTTGTTGGAAATAGGCAAATTCATGGCGCGGCGATGCAGCAGGGTTCGCTTATCAAGACGCGGGACGATAGAAGCTGCACTGATCGAGGCGGCGTTCGATTTCATCTTTGACCACGTTGTACGCTGCACTGTCGCGCCGCTCAAAGCGGCGGCGAAATTCGGGGTCCTGCAACCCTTCAGGCAAGGCGGTGATGGATGGCATGATGGCAGATTCGATATTCAGCGAAATAACTCGCTGTTGCACATCCTGGGCTGAGGCTGCCGATCGGATGGCTTGTTCGGCAAACCGTACACCGGCGCGATCAGCGGTCAGATCGGCAAAACTGAAGCCAGAGCCGCCTTGCGCGTCCTGGACTTCTTTGAATACACCGATGACATTCGCAATATGGCTGTTTGCGATGCCGGCAAGGGCGGCAGAAATGGAAAAATGCTGAGCGAGATCGCCGCGCCCCGCTAGAGTCGGGTGAATGGAGGCCGGGGCATTGTATTTCTCGCCTAGCAAGCGCGTTGGGTCTTTACCGGATAGATAGAGCGCCAGAGCGACCAGTACCGCGCGATTCTCTTCAACCGGATTACCCCCCTGCGCGGTGCGCTCGGCAGCACGCGCGAACAGCGGTTTCAACAGAAACACCAGTGAACTGTTCTTGCGCAGTGTCCGCGTTGCCGCTATGAGGACATCATTGTAAACACCCAGGCGGATACGGTCGGTTTTAGGAAACACCCAATCGCGCCCCCGGGCTTCCAGGCGGCGGGCCAGATCCTGATCATAACGAACGGTGACCGCCACGGATCCATTGCCGATCTGGATGTCCGAGAGGGTAGCCCAAGCCTGCTTCAGTTCTTGGTATGCCGGGTGGTCTTGCAAGTACGCGCTGGCGAAGTCAATCAACCAATTGTGTACGCGATTGGGAATCGGCAGACGCCCAATTTGAACATCAGTCAGGATCGGTCCCGATTTGCCCGGCGTGAGTTGTACGCTCGCATTCAGATAGCGGCCTATCGGGTTATCCGGAAGGGGCAGCGTCGCTTTGATCTCCGCATGGTCTAGGGTAAACCGGGTCTGCGCCTTGACCTGGGCAGTGCTTGGCCATCGCGACAGCATTTGATCAACCAGCAGGCTGGCGTCGCGTTCGGTCAAGGTCAACGGGCGGGTTTCACCATCCTTGAGCTGGCGAGGATCGAGCTCGTGCAGCAGGTGCTTGGCCCGTTTGACATCTTCTACAGCAAGCTGATCCCGCTCATTGACCCAAGGTTTTTCTTCGACCATCAGCCAGAGGAGGGTAGGTAGGCCGAGCACAATGCTTAGTATGAGTGAATAAAATAAGAATTTGAAAATTATATAAAAAATACGCATAAGCTGTTAAATCCAGGGTGAGAGTCTATACAAAAACTCTCTTTAGTCTTGTAGGAGAGAGACTGGAGGTAAAGGTATTTTTCCGAAAATCGGGCCGTGACAGTCCTATTTCTTGGTGGCTATTCTAATCTGAGATAACCTGGATCTGTGACTCGATGGTGAGCCGCCGGGTTCCTTAAAATGCGTTAGCCGGACTAGTAATGACATGAATTGGAAAACGGCCTACCGATCGTTTTACTACGAGAGTGCACCCGAACCTGACGATTTGATTCTGAATCTGGCCGAGACGGCCATGCTCAGCATCGATGTGCAAAACACGTATTCACAGATCTCCAACGATCCTGTGGAGGCCGCGCGCTGGGAACCTTTCCGGCAGCGCATGCGCGAGATCGTCATTCCGGCCACTTGTGCGCTTCAGGATGCTTTCCGCGCCAAAGGCGTCGATGTTATCCACGCCCGCATTGCTTGCCTGCTGAACGATGGGCGCGATCGCTCTCTCAGCCAGAAAAAGCCCGGTTGGAATAACCTGCTGCTGCCAAAGGACAGTAAAGAGAGTCAGTTGATCGATGATCTGGCGCCAAAGCCGGGAGAAATTGTCGTCACCAAGACTACAGACAGTGCGCTGACCGGTACCAACTTGCGGCTGATTCTTAGCAATATGGGCATTCGGAATGTGGTAATGACCGGCATTTTTACCGATCAATGTGTTTCGTCTACCGTGCGCAGCCTGGCGGATGAGAGTTTTAACGTGATCGTCGTAGACGATTGTTGTGCAGCAGGCACCGATGAACTCCATCAGCGGGAGCTGGAAATCATCAACATGATTTACTGCCATGTGATTTCCAGCCAGGAGCTCCGGTATATCATGGGACTCTGATTGACAGGCTTTCTCGTAACAACCGTTTCAGTCAAGCGCCAAGGAAACTTCCTCGACGCTGGCCTCTCTTCTATTTTTAGACCCATTTCTAATGCCAATGACGATCGAGAGTCCGCCTATGAAAACGCAATATACATTGTATCAACGCCGCGCTATTCCCCGCGCGGGCACCGATAGCCCCGATAACTGGCCTCGCTGGGATCTTTACGGTGAGCCTCAGGATGAAGGCGGTCCTAATCCCTATTATGATATCGATTACCTGCCTGTCGTCGTGGAGACCGATCTGACGCCGGTCGAATACGGTGGCGGTGGCATCGAATGGCAGGATACTACTGGTATCACTCTAACGACGGATGAGGCTGAAGCGCAGCGCCGGCTCATTGTCCAGGGCGCTTCTTGAAATTAGCCTGAGTGTAACCGTTCATGCCCCTCGTCTGCTTGCGGGAGAGAGGCCGGAAATGAAGGCGGCGGTTTCAAGAACTGACCCCCTCATCCTCGCTCTCGCCCCCGTGGCAGGGGCAAGGGGACTGAATGATTACGCCTGAGTGTAAGAATTGTTCTCCTTCCAAAGACTAAGTTAGCAAGTCCTTTGATTTATCTGAGAGAATAGGTATGCGTGACACGTTTCCACTCCTTGTAAAAACTAATTTCCCTGCCGTTTACCGCGCCCGCATCGATACCTTGCAAGCTAACCTGGGCTATCGTTGCAACCAATCCTGTACTCATTGCCATGTTGCAGCCGGTCCTCAACGCACCGAAGAAATGAGCTGGGAGACGATGGAGCTCTTGCTTCGCTACCTGAAATTGCGTCAGGTAGCGGCACTGGATTTGACGGGTGGCGCCCCTGAACTGAATCCGCACTTCCGTACCCTGGTCACCCGCGCCCGTAATCAAGGCGTCCATGTTATGGACCGTTGCAATTTGACCATTCTTAGCGAATCCGGTCAGGAGGACTTGGCGGTGTTTTTAGCCAAGCACGCCGTTGAAATTACCGCTTCTCTGCCCTGTTACTTGGAAGAAAATGTTGACCAGCAGCGTGGCAAAGGGGTGTTTGAGTCTAGCTTGGCAGGCTTGCGGCAACTCAATGTCCAGGGTTACGGCCAGCCCGGTAGCGGTCTTACGCTGAATTTGGTCTACAATCCGCTTGGTCCAGTCCTCCCTCCCGATCAGGCCGGTTTGGAGACCGCCTATAAACACGAGTTACTTGCTCGTTACGGGATTGTTTTCTCTCGCTTGCTGGCGCTGGCTAATATGCCGATTCAGCGTTTTGGCAGTCAGTTGATCTCTAAAGGGCAATTTGCACCCTATATGGATCTGCTCAAGTCTGCGCATCGCGATGAGAATCTGGATGCAGTCATGTGCCGTAATCTGATTTCAGTGGACTGGCAGGGGTACGTCTACGATTGTGACTTCAATCAAATGCTGAAACTGCCCTTGGGGGTCAGCACGCCAGGCCACACCCATCTTGGTGAGTTGCTGGATCTCGATTTGACCGGTACCCGGATCCGGGTTGCTGATCACTGCTACGGTTGTACCGCTGGGCAGGGGAGTAGTTGCGGCGGGGCACTGGAATCTACCTTAACATCTACCACGGCTAAGGCTGCATGAAGCAGTTTTGCTACAGAGCTAAAAAGGCCGGTTCCGCTTGTTTGCGGACACGCGCCACCGCGAAGATAAGAACTTGGTTCTTCAGCGATTCTTGTAGAGTCGGGTACCTTATCGGGCTAATCCCGCAAATTTAAGGTTGAAGAACCAAAATTTAAATCCGGAAATTCTGTAAAGCCGGCTTTATAAGCTGCCCTACAGTATTTTCAGAATAGCGATGAAATCATCAGGGCGCAGAAGATATCAATCTGTTACCACCGTGACCGGCCACCACCGCCGCCACCGCGTCCTCCGCGTGCTGGCTTTTCGGTGGCCATATTTACTTTAAGGGGGCGGCCTCCCACGGGCTTGCCATTTTGCTCAAGAGCTTTTTCTGCAGAGTGCTGAGCAGCAAAAGTGATGAAAGCAAAACCCTTGGGCCGTCCTGTCTCGCGATCCATGATCAGGGCCAGATCCTCAATTTCACCATAAGGTGAGAACAGTTCCCGTAGCTGCGATTCGTCAACAGTATAGGGGAAGTTACCTACATAGATCTTATTTTGCTGCATTGCATCTCCAACATTCATCAATATCGGAATGGACAAGATGGGTCGACATGTCACTAGATAAAAACCATCGTGTCATACATAACATTCTTCTGTATAGCACCCTTACCTAATCGTTCTGACCCCCGGATCAAACAAGCGAAACCTAGTCTATGGTCAGCAAAACGTCAAGTTTTTCCGACACAGAGCACCGGTTATCAAATGGCTTCTGTGGTATGGCTGTATCAACATGAAAAATCAGGCGAACTGAAGTATTCAGCTCATTTGCACATTTTTGTTGATGTAGATATCCAGCACAGTCTGCATTTGCAGGGTTCTGTAAGGTTTCAGCGTCTTGCCCGACTAAACTTGAAAATTCTTTTGCACGACTCATCGACCGCAATGCGCGGAAACCGGAGCCATGACTAATGAATACTCGCAAACTCCTGCTAATCGTAGTGATTGCTATCTTGGTCGGTGCCTTCTTCGCCTTTGACCTGGGGCGTTTTTTTAGTCTGGATTATGTAAAAAACCAGCAGGTAGCTATTGATGCGTACCGGGTGGCGCATCCTGCCCTAACAGCGGGGATCTTCTTCGCTCTTTACGTGGCGGTCACCGGCTTGTCGCTGCCAGGCGCGGCGATCATGACGCTGGCCGCCGGTGCAATCTTTGGATTGCTGTGGGGGATGATCATCGTTTCTTTCGCTTCCACCATTGGTGCGACCTTGGCGTTCCTCGCAGCCCGTTTTGTACTGCGCGACTGGGTGCAAGGGAGATTTGGCGACAAACTGAAAGCGATCAACGCCGGGATGGAAAAAGAGGGGGGCTTTTACTTGTTCACCCTGCGATTGATTCCAATTTTCCCTTTTTTTGTCATTAACTTGGTAATGGGATTGACGCCGATTCGCACTTGGACTTTCTATGGGGTCAGCCAGGTTGGCATGTTAGCCGGCACCCTCGTTTATGTGAACGCTGGCACGCAGTTGGCGCAAATCGATTCGCTGAAAGGCATTTTGTCACCTGAGCTGCTGGCTTCCTTTGCCTTGCTAGGCATCTTTCCGCTAATCGCTAAGAAGATTGTTGCCATAGTGAAAGCGCGGCGAGTCTATGCGCAATGGTCGAAACCAGCTTGTTTCGACCGCAATTTGGTGGTGATCGGAGCAGGTAGCGCCGGCTTGGTGACCGCCTATATTGCTGCCGCAGTGAAAGCCAAGGTGACGCTGATTGAGAAACACCAGATGGGTGGCGACTGTCTGAACACCGGTTGTGTTCCCTCCAAGGCATTGATCCGTTCGGCCAAACTGCTTTCCCATATCCGCCGTTCTGCGGAGTTTGGCATTCGCAAAGCCAAAGCCGATTTTGACTTTTCTGAGGTGATGGAGCGGGTTCAACGGATAGTCAGGGAAGTTGCACCGCATGATTCTGTGGAGCGCTATACCGGTTTGGGTGTGGATGTGGTGGAGGGTACGGCCAAAATTACGTCGCCCTGGTCAGTGGAAGTGACCACCGTTGAGGGAACGCAGACCTTGACGACGCGCAGCATCGTCATTGCTGCCGGAGCCCGGCCTCTTGTGCCGCCTATTCCAGGATTGGAGGACGTGGGCTATTTGACTTCCGACAATGTCTGGACATTACGGGAAGTGCCGGACCGGTTGGTGGTGCTGGGTGGTGGCCCTATTGGCTCGGAATTGACCCAGACGTTTGCCCGCTTCGGCGCGCAGGTGACACAGGTGGAAATGGCGCCGCGAATCATGATCCGTGAAGATCCGGAAGTTTCCGCATTGGTAACCCGGCGGTTTCAGGAAGAAGGTGTGAAGGTCCTGGTCAATCACCGGGCTAAGCAGTTCCTCGTGGAAGAAGGTGAAAAAATATTGATCGCCGAGCACGAGGGCCAGGATGTGCGCATTCCGTTCGATGCTGTACTGGTCGCAGCCGGACGGGTGGCGAATACGGCTGGTTACGGGTTGGAGGAACTGGGTATTCCCACAACCCGTGCGCGCACTGTAGAGACGAACGAGTATCTGCAAACGCTCTATCCCAACATCTACGCTGCTGGTGATGTGGCTGGGCCTTTCCAGTTCACGCACACTGCCGCTCATCAAGCTTGGTATGCGGCAGTGAACGCGCTATTCGATCCTTTCAAGAAATTCCGGACCGATTACTCAGTGATTCCCTGGTCCACCTTTGTCGATCCTGAAGTGGCGCGTGTTGGTTTGAACGAACAGGAAGCGAAGGAGAAAGGCATTCCTCACGAGGTCACGGTGTACGGTATCGACGATCTCGATCGCGCGATTGCCGATGGTGAGGCCCACGGTTTCGTCAAGGTGCTGACCGTGCCCGGCAAGGACAAAATCCTGGGTGTCACCATCGCTGGCGAACATGCTGGCGATTTGTTAGCTGAATACGTGCTAGCCATGCGCCACGGTATCGGTTTGAACAAGATGCTTGGCACGATCCATATCTACCCGACCCTGGCAGAGGCCAACAAATACGTTGCGGGGGTTTGGAAGAAAGCCCATGCACCGGAGAGGGTGCTAGCTTGGGTGGAACGCTTTCACCGGTGGCGGCGTGGTCAGGCAATCCGCTCATTGGAAACGGCTGCCAATGACGCCAACGCCAACAGCTAGGGAGTATCGATCATGCAACTGACTCAACAAAGCCGATGGTTAATCGTGCTTACACTGCTGTTTATGACTTCTCTGGCGCAAGCAGCCTTCGACCATCGCCATACCGCGTGGAACACCCTGCTCAATCAGCATGTTGTGCTGATTACCCAAGGTCATGCTTCACAAGTCGATTACGCCGGTTTTAAGGCTGACCAGGCGGCATTGAAAAGTTACCTCGATCGCTTGTCAGCGGTCAGTGAAGCTGAATACCGGCGTTGGAGCAAACCCCAGCAATTGGCCTTTTTGATCAATGCCTACAATGCTTTCACAGTGGATTTGATCCTAACCCGTTATCCCGGTCTGAAATCGATCAAGGATCTGGACTCGGTCTTTCAATCACCGTGGAAGAAAGCGTTTTTCACGCTATTGGGTCAAGAGCGCAGTCTGGATCATGTCGAACACGACATGATCCGCGCCCCCGGCGTGTTCAATGAGCCACGCATTCACGCTGCGGTGAACTGTGCGTCTATTGGGTGCCCGATGTTGCGCAACGAGGCTTTCGTGGCCAGTACGATCGAGACGCAATTAGACGACAGCATGCGCCGCTTCCTGGCTGACCGTAGCCGCAACCGGTTCGATGCGGCCAATAAGACCCTTTTGGTCTCGAAGATCTTCGACTGGTACCAGGATGATTTTGCAAAGGGCTATCAGGGGTTCACTTCGCTGAATGCAACGTTTGCCCGTTACGCTGATGTTCTTGGTGATACGCCCCAGACGAAGGATGCCATTCGCAAGGGCGGTTTGAACATCCGTTATCTAGATTACGACTGGGCGCTTAACGCGACGCAACGCTAACCCTCAATGCATTCTATTCCGGAGACGGCCATGTCCAGCAAACTGATGCCCCGCCAGCCTGTTCCCGCGCTCAAGGTGCCGACGATCGAGCATGGTGATTGGGACCTGGCTGCCCAGAAACCCAGTTATTTCACCCTGATCCTGGTCTATCGCGGTTTGCATTGTCCGATCTGCCGGGGCTATCTCAAGGAGTTGCAAACTCTGCAAGATGAGTTTGAAAAACACGGTGTGAACGTGCTGGCGCTGTCCACCGATACTGAAGAGCGGGCGCAGACCACGCACACCCAATGGGGATTGACCGGCCTGCCGCTCGGTTACGGTCTGTCGATCGAAGCCGCCCGCGCCTGGGGCTTGTATATTTCCGCCAGCCGTGGCGTAACCTCGGCGGGCATTGAGGAGCCAGCCCGGTTTGCGGAGCCTGGATTGTTTCTCATCCGGCCCGATGGGACCTTATATGCCGCCTCGGTGAATACCATGCCTTTCGCTCGTCCGCACTTCAAAGATGTGTTGATGGCGCTGGATTTTATTATCAAAAATGATTACCCAGCGCGGGGTGAAGCCTGAGTTGACAATTGATTGCTGGTGTTGGCTGACACAATGCAAAAACCGGTTTTGAAACTGGACAAAAACCGTTTCACGCCCATCGGATCTGGCATCTGATCAGCGGCAAGATTAACTCTAACCTCTCGACTATGGGATTGACATCATGTTGTCAACGGCTTTTGGCCTGACTTTCTGGGGTGTTCTGATTTTTTACGGTGTAGCGCTGTATGCAGTAACACCGAATGCGCGCACGGCCGGTGCTTTCTTTCGGGGTGAGGACAACAGTGGACGGGAAGCGCACCAATGGGCATTGACCGCCAGTATTTTCATTTCCTGGATTTTCGCAAAATCCGTGACCAATGCCGCTAATTTAGGAGCGAGTTACGGCATCGTTGGCGGACTGGCTTATGCGGCATATTGGTTGTCGATTCCATTGGCGGGTTTCGTCATCTACCGCTTGCGCCGCAGTACGGGGGCCACCAGCCTGGCAGGGTTCCTGATCAGCAAGTACGGCCGGGCCGCAGCACTGGCCTTTACCGCCGCCATCCTGATCCGGCTCTACAACGAAGTGTGGAGTAACACTGCTGTCGTTGGCGGCTACTACGGTCCTGCAGGGAGTCCAGCATTTATTAGCGCTGCGCTACTGTTCACCGCCGCTACTCTCTTTTACAGCATCAAGGGCGGTTTGCGTGGTTCGATCGTCACCGATGTCATCCAGGCTGCGGTCTTTGTCGTTTTTCTGGCTGCGGTACTGCTGCTGGTATTGCCCAAACACGGTATTGCGGCCCTGCTAAGAACTGGCGAGTTTAACTTGACGGCGGGCGTGGATTTGTTGCTGGTTGCTGGCTTGCAGATCTTCAGTTATCCGTTCCATGACCCGGTGTTGACCGACCGGGGATTTATCACCGAGGAGAAGGCGATGTTGAAAGCCTTCATCTTGGCGGGCATTGGCGGTTTCTTTGCCATTTTGGCATTCAGCTTTGTCGGTATCGATGCCCGGCTGGCTGGCCTCGATGGGGGTGGCAATGCGCCAGCGGCGGTCGCCCAGGCGCTAGGTATTGGTGCGTTATTTGTCATGACCGTGTTGATGATTGCGGCAGCGGGTTCGACCTTGGATTCGACCTTTGCCTCACTCTCCAAAGTGATGGCGCAAGAGCTACCGGTCATCGCTGGACGGCAGCCGCCGGCATCCGCTTTACGCTATGGCACGGTGGCGATGGTCGTCATTGCTGTGCTCGGTAACCTGCCGATGATCGCCGGCGCCGAAATTCTTGCAGCTACCACGTTAAGCGGCACTATGGTTATGGGTTTGGCGCCGGTCTTTTTGCTGCAACGCTGGACAGGTTATTCACCCTGGAGTTTCCATTTGAGCTTTTGGCCTGGTTTGTTGCTCGGTTTCTTGCTGGCAGCCGGCTGGATTCCTGCAGCTTGGGCGATTGGTGAAGGGAAATACGCATTGCTTCTGGGAACGAATCTGTATGGCCTGCTGATCTGCACGGCGGGCTATCTGCTGCCCGGACTTTTGCACGGGTGGCGTGGAATGCTGGCGGTTCAAAGTGAATCCGCATGAGCAAGCCAGGCCGGGTCTGCCCGTTGCGTTATCACTACGGCCCAGCAGCGCTGGCGGTTGCGCCCGAGCGGCGGGCGGAAACCCTGTATGTGATGGGTGGCCTGTATGGAAATCGTCCAGCGCTCGATGCTGTGGAGGTGTTGGCCGCTGCTGAACATGGTCCGGTAACATTTTGTTTTAACGGGGACTTCCACTGGTTTGATATTGATGAAACGGCCTTTGTCGAGATCAACGAGCGGGTGCTGCGCCATGATGCGCTTCTCGGTAATGTAGAGGCGGAGCTGCTTTCTCAAGGAGGGGAGTCTGGTTGTGGTTGTGCCTACCCGGAAACAGTCGATGCAAGCGTTGTGGAGCGCTCCAATCAGATTCACGCCTGCCTTAAGTCCACTGCACAGCGCTATCCCAGCATGCTAGCCGGTTTGAGCAGATTGCCAATGTACGCTCGTTATCGAGTGGGCGACGTGCGGGTTGGTGTGGTGCATGGCGATGCCGAGGCGCTGGCGGGCTGGCGTTTTGATATCAGTGCGCTGGATGATCCAACGAATCATGAGTGGCTGGTATCAGCGTTCCTGGGAGCCAATGTCGAGATTTTTGCCAGTAGCCATACGTGCTTACCCGTTTGCCGCCGTTTTGATCTTGGTGGCCGGTTCGGTTGGATTATCAACAATGGGGCAACGGGGATGCCTAATTTTACGGACACGCAATTTGGCGTCATTACTCGAATCGGCACGATGCCCAGCCCGCATCAGCGGTTGTATGGTGGAAATCTGGGCCGGGTTTACATTGATGCCCTGGCGCTTGTCTTTGATGCGGATCGCTGGGAGCGTGCGTTTCTCGCCTGTTGGCCAACAGGCTCACCAGCCCATGTCTCCTACTTCGAGCGTATCCGGCATGGTCCTGCCCATGCACTGATAAACGCCGCATCTTCAGGATAGCGTGCTAGCTATCCTTGCGCCCATGCGTATTCTTGCAACTCCCCTCGCATAACACCATCATGCGGTGTGATGGCCTGTTTTCGCAGGTCTTAGGCCGCCGGAGAGAGGGGTAATGAGTATTGCGAATAATCTTTCAGCCAGCGTGGACGATTTATCGCAATTGCTGCGCGATGAGAAATTCCTCACCAAGTTGCGCCAAGATATGCTTCGTTTTGTGGAGTTGCAGCTGCGAGATCGGATGATTGCCGAGGATTTGGTTCAGGAAGCACTGGCCGCTGCCATGAATGGCCGAGAGCGTTTTGCTGGGCGGGCGGCTGTGAAGACCTGGATATTCGCGATTCTTAAAAACAAAATTGCCGGTCACCTGCGCCAGCGCCAGCGCATCGTGGATATCGCCCGTTTGGCGAAGGAGATGGATGATGAAGCCGATTTTGACATACTGTTTGATCGTAGAGGTTTCTGGATGCCGGAGGATCGTCCGGATCGCTGGGGAGATCCGGAAACAGCGTTTGCCCAGCAACAGTTCTGGGCAATATTTGAAATCTGTCTAACCCAGTTGCCTGAGAACACCGCACGGGTTTTTATGATGCGCGAATTTGTCGGTTTGGATACTTCGGAAATATGCCAAGAGCTGAGTATTACTACCAGCAACTGCCATGTCATTCTGCACCGCGCCCGTATGGGACTTCGTCTTTGTCTGGAAAAGCGCTGGTTCACGCCGGAGGATTAAAAGATGTTGAACTGTAAGCAAGTGACGCGTCTGCTGTCTGAGGCACAGGAACGTGACCTCCAATTCAAAGAGAAAATCCCGCTTAAGCTGCACTTGATGATGTGCGCGGGTTGTAACAATTTCCGTAAGCAAATAGATTTCTTACGGCGGACCTGTCATGAATACGCAGAAGGGCAGCCAAACTCTTGGCCTGATCCATCCTAACTGTACAAACTTTCTTGATGTAAATTTACCGGTGATAATGATTCGAAGTGGGTTGGCTTAGGCTATAGGCTAATCCAACTTTTTGATATTTCGTCATTAGACGCCGCAAGCTATTTATTGTAGAGTTTGCGGGGAAAGTTCCTTAGAGGGTGTTTCTATTTTACAATATTAGCTGATGCTGATTGAGAAAACCTGGTAAATCTTAGTAGAATAGTATTGCTTTCCAGACTTATCCTGGTCCATTTTCCCATTCTGATAATAATATTGATTGGAAAATGATCAAAAAAATTCAACCTGTGGCTTGCTAAGGAGACTTGGATTATGGCCCTGAGCTCAGTGTTGCCAGCCGAGCAATATAATTACGGTATCGTCCGAAAATTTACGATTATGGCCATGGTATGGGCGGTGATCGGTATGTCGGTCGGCGTCTACATTGCTTCTGAACTGGCTTGGCCGTTCCTGAATTTCGATATTCCTGCCCTGACATTCGGACGTTTGCGTCCGGTCCATACAACGCTAGTGATTTTTGGTTTTGGCGGCAGCGCCCTGTTTGCCACCTCTTACTATATTGTGCAACGCACTTGCCAAGCGCGCCTGGCATTTCCCTGGCTGGCTGAGTTCACCTTCTGGGGTTGGAGCGGTGGCGTGGCACTGGGTGCATTGACCTACGTGTTGGGCATCACTCAGGGCCGCGAATATGCTGAGTTCGAGTGGCCGCTGGATATTGCGATCACCCTGGTGTGGGTGAGTTATATCGTCGTGTATGTCGAAACCATTCGCCGGCGCAGTCAGCCGCATATTTACGTCGCTAACTGGTTTTTTATGGCGTTTCTGTTAGCGGTCGCTCTGCTACACATCTTTAATAACCTTGCAATTCCAGTCAGTCTGACCAAGTCCTACAGTCTGTTTGCTGGCGTGCAGGATGCCATGACGCAGTGGTGGTATGGCCATAATGCAGTTGGATTTTTCCTGACAGCCGCTTTCCTTGGCATGATGTACTACTTCGTTCCCAAGCAAGCGGGACGTCCAGTGTACTCCTACCGGCTGTCGATCATCCATTTCTGGGCGCTGATCTTCCTGTACATGTGGGCTGGTGGTCATCATTTGCATTGGACCGCGCTACCCGACTGGGTGTCGACTCTATCAGCTGCGTTCTCTGTCCTGCTGTTAATGCCCTCTTGGGGAGGCATGATTAACGGTATCATGACCCTGTCTGGCGCCTGGGATAAGCTGCGCTCTGACCCGATCATGCTGTTTTTGATCACCTCACTGTCATTCTACGGCATGTCGACTTTCGAAGGCCCGCTGATGTCACTCAAGAGCGTCAATGCCCTTTCACATTACACGGACTGGACGATCGGCCATGTCCATTCCGGTGCGCTGGGTTGGGTGGCGTTAGTCAGTTTTGGCTCCTTCTATCACTTGATCCCTCGGTTGTGGGATACCCGGATGTATAGCCAGCCCCTGATCTATATCCATTTCTGGCTGGCCACCATCGGTATCGTGCTCTACATCACTTCGATGTGGGTCGCAGGCATTGGCCAAGGATTGATGCTGCGCAGTTTTGACGATTATGGCAACCTGGCTTACACCTTCATTGAAACCGTCGAATTCATGCACACGCCGTATATCTGGCGGGCGCTGGGTGGTGCATTTTTTGTCGCAGGTGTCTTGGTGATGGTGTACAACATGTACATGACAATACAGTCGACCCGGCGTGAGCAGGCGGCTATCGAAGCCAAGCTGGCGGCTAAATTGGCGAAAGCCTAAGAGCGCTGGAGAGTAAAACCATGCGACATGAACAAATCGAAACCAACTCAGCATTAATGCTGGTGTTGATCCTGCTGGTTATCAGCGTTGGTGGCCTGGTAGAAATCGTTCCATTGTTTTATATCAATGAAACGATTGAAAAAGTCGACGGGGTGCGTCCCTACACCCCGCTGGAAATTCGCGGTCGTGATATCTATGTGCGTGAGGGCTGTTATCTGTGCCACTCTCAGCAAATTCGCCCCTTCCGCGATGAATGGCTGCGCTATGGTCATTACTCGCTGGCGGCGGAATCGCAGTATGACCATCCCTTCCAGTGGGGGTCTAAGCGTACCGGTCCTGATTTGGCGCGGCTGGGCGGTAAATACTCCAACCATTGGCATGTTCAGCACCTGGTAGCGCCACGCTCGGTAGTGCCGCAGTCGATTATGCCTAACTATCCGTGGTTGCTGGATAACGATCTGGATTACACCGATGTCGATGGGCGGATGCGTGCTTTGCGGGTAACCGGAGTGCCGTATTCTGTGACCCAGGCCGAGTATGACGCCAATGTTCAGAAATACGGCCAGGCCATCGCTGACCAGCTGGATATTACCAAGGCGCAGGATAGCTTGCTCAAGCAGGCGCGCGAGAAGGATTTCGATGGGTTTCCCGGCCGGATTACCGAAATGGAAGCGCTGGTCGCGTACTTGCAGGTACTCGGCACGATGGTGGACTTCACCCAGTACAACGAAGGCTACTTCGTCGAATTCCGCTAATGACGAGGTAACCGTTCATGCTCTCTTCTCCCCTACATAAAGGAGGGGAGGGAGTCAACGCTTACAGTGGAGCTTGGCCCTATGTTCGACTGGCTGATGTGGTTCACCCACATGGAAAACTCCAAGCCGTTGGCGCTCGCCATCTTTCTTGGTGCGTTTTGCGGCATCCTAATATATGTATTGACTGGTAAGCAGCGTGCCCAGCGGTTGGAATCTTACAAATATATTCCTTTCGATGATGACGAACTTCATCCGCCCGATCGTTCACCTGCCAAGCGCCACTCCCAATCCCGCAATGGTGACGGACAATGAGTGATAATACGAATACCCCACAACCTTCCGGCGCGGTGCAAACCACCGGCCATGCCTGGGATAGCGATCTTCAGGAATACAATAACCCACTGCCGCGCTGGTGGCTGTGGTGCTTCTACGGAACAGTCGTGTTCTCGATTCTCTACTGGTTCATTTATCCCTCCTGGCCAGTGGGGAATACTTGGATCAAGGGCTTTGGCACGGTTGAATACACGGCTGTGGACAAGGCAACAGGCCAAGAACAGGGAAAGGAATTCCGCTGGAACACCCGCGCCCTGCTGCTTGAGGAGCTAGGCAATGCGGCCAATGATCAGCAGCGTAAGGCTATGTTAGCCAAGGTGCAGGCGGCGGACTACGAGCAGATTGCCAAGGATCCAAAAATGATGGAATTCGTGCGCTCGGTCGGCAAAGGGCTGTTTGGCGACAACTGCGCGGCTTGTCATGGCCGCGGCGGTCAGGGTGTTGTGGGCATGTATCCTAATCTGACCGATGATGATTGGCTATGGGGCAGCAGCAGTGACAAGATTCATGAAACTTTAGTGCAGGGCCGGAAGGGATTTATGCCTGCCTTCGGTCAAGTGCTTAAGCCGGAACAATTAGATGATGTGGCCGAGTATGTGCTGACCCTGTCAGATGAGGCTCCATCAAGCGAGGACTCTGAACGGGGCAAAGCGATCTTTCAGGGCCAGGTAGGTGGCTGCTACTACTGCCACGGGGCCGACGCCAAAGGTATTCCCTCCCAGGGCGCGGCCAATTTGACCGATAAGATTTGGGCAATTGCCAATGTACCGGCGCAGAAGACCCTCCAGGATAAGAAAGCGGTGATCAAGGAGTTCGTCGCCAAGGGTGTCAACAATACCCGCGTGATGCCGGCTTGGAAAGACCGCCTATCGCCGACCGATATCAAATTGCTGGCGGTTTATGTTCATCAGTTGGGAGGTGCTCAATAAATTTCAGTGGCATCTTTCCCGGCTAAGTGAAACCACTCACCCCCCAATTGGGGGGTGAGTGGTTTATGCCCAATCGATTCGCTTTTCGAGAGGGCTTGTATAAGCCTGTAGCTCTCGTTACCCTATGTTTTGTTGCTGTGCACAAAATTTTATCATAACTTATTGATTTTATTTTCCAGCTTCAACAATGCTTAACCGGCCTGTTTAATTTTTGATGGATCGCAAGGACGATAGGCATCCATGTAGGTCAATATCAATATTATTTTTCAATTAAAGTCAGGTGGAATATGTCCGAAGAGACTATTCAGCTTTATCAAAAGCGCATTCAAATCCATCCACGTTCGGTGAAAGGAACATTCCGCAATCTCAAGACCGGTATCCTGGCCCTGGCGTTGACCATCTATTTCCTGTTGCCTTGGCTGCGCTGGGAACGGCCCAACGCGCCAGATCAGGCAGTGCTGTACGATTTGCCGGGACGGCATTTCTACATCTTTGGCCTCACCATCCAGGTGCAGGATATTTTCTGGCTGGCTGGCGTGTTGATTATCTTTGCTATCTCGCTGTTTTTCGTGACAGGGTTAGCCGGACGGGTCTGGTGTGGCTATTTTTGTTTCCAAACTCTGTGGACCGATCTGTTCATGATGATCGAGCATTGGGTGCAGGGTGAGCGGCCGGCGCGCATCCGGCTGGATAGAAAGCCTTGGAGTCACCGGGATAAACTGATCAAAAAGGGTATGACTTACAGTTTGTGGCTGCTGGTCGCATTCTGGACTGGCTTAACCTTTACCATGTACTGGGTCGATGCGCCAACCCTAGTAGTGGAAGTATTTACAGGTCAGGCATCCTACGCTGCTTATTTCACCACCTTTTTCCTGACTGTCACGACCTTCGTCATGGCCGGTCTGGCGCGCGAGCAGGTTTGCATCTACATGTGCCCCTATGCCCGCTTCCAGAGCGCTATGTTCGATCATGACACGCTGATCATTTCCTACGACACGAAGAAAGGCGAAGGATCGAAGGGCCGGGCCAAGCAGCGCCGGGGTTTTAGAACACCGGAGGAACGGCAAAGCAAGGGTGTTGGTGAGTGCATCGACTGCGGGCATTGCGTCCAGGTCTGTCCGATGGGTATCGATATTCGTAATGGCTTGCAATACCAGTGTATTTCCTGTGCGCTATGCATCGATTCCTGCGAACATGACTTGATCAATTACACGTCGGAAAACGCCTTGAACGGTGGCAAGACCCGGCTTTTGAGGCCGAAAACCATTGGTTATGGTGTGATTTTGACTGCAGCGACAGCGACCTTAGCTTGGAGTGTGCTGACCCGGTCACCTTATACCGGAACAGTAGAACAAATCCGTCAACCGCTGTATACCCAGCTTTCGGATGGCGGAATTCGCAATGCCTACGAGATCAAGCTGAATAACAAGTTGACGGCACCGATGACGGTTGGCATTCGCATTGAAGGTCTGCCCGGCGCGACCCTGGACATGAGCGGCATGGAGCGGCTGGAGCTGGCGCCGCAGGAACGGATCAAGCTGCTGGCGCGTGTACAGATTCCTCCAGCCCAGCACCATGCTGCTTCCGGCGATAAGATTACCTTTATTATCGAGGCGCTGGATGGGGTATCGATTGAACCGATTCGCCGGGAAGCGCCGTTCTACATTCCGGAAAACAGTTGATGAGTGATTTGTTGCTCGGCCTGGCGCTTGGTACCGGGCTGATCGTTCTCGCTAATCTGTTTCTGGTGCGCTTTACTCGCATGAGCGCCCAGCAGTCTGCTGCGATAGTGATCTTAACAACGCTGGGTCTGTATGTGCCTTATGCGATCGTGCGTTGGCCTGGCGGGGATATCTTCGCGATTCATCTGGCGATCTATCTATTGACCTCGCTGGTGTGCGGAATGTTACTGAATGCCCGTGCTGGAGGCCGGAGTTTGCACTGGGGACCGGCGGTGATCGGTGGTTTTTTCGTGTTCGTGGTAGTATCGGGCGCGGTATTTGTGGCGGTTGCCGAGCGCGGCTTGACCTCCTCGCTCTGGTACCGGCTGCTGCCTGAAGCTGACAGCCAGCGGGCGGTGACCTCCGTCTTTCCCGGGGTAGTCTCGCACGATTTCCACAAGAAGGAATCACTGTATAACCAGTATCTCCAACAGGTCGAGCGCCAGCGTCAGCGTGGGTGGCAGGTACAAAAGGGCTGGCTGGGTGAGCCGGTCGTTGGCCAACCGGCGTTGTTTCGAGTTGCGGTACGAACGCGTGAAGAGACGCCGGTTACCGGCGCGGCCGTGGCGGGCCAATTTCTCCGGCCTTCCACTAACGAATTGGATGTCGATTTTGCTCTGAAAGAAACCGTGCCAGGTGTCTATGAATCGACAATGACCTTACCGGCTGCCGGCCGTTGGAATCTGGTGTTGAGTATCCGCAAAGGTGAGGAATTGCATGAGATCCAGGCCAATACTTCGGTATTGGCCCACCCGCCGGCCCAATAATTCATGTCTGTTACGGCTCAATCGCTGGCAGCGCCGGTTGCGGGTGATTCCAAGGTCGAGTGTTTTCATTGCGGCCTGCCCGCGCCGTCAGATGCTCGCTATGCAGTGGTCATTGAGGGTCAGCGCCGGCCAATGTGTTGCCATGGCTGTCAAGCAGTGGCCGAGGCGATTGTTGCTGCTGGGCTGACCGATTTCTACCGGCATCGTACCGCCCGTTCCCAGCGGGCGGAAGACCTGATTCCAGAGCAACTGCGCGGCTTGGAATTGTATGACCGGGCCGATTTACAGAAGAGTTTTGTCCGTGTCGAAAGTGAACAGGTTCGTGAAGCGGCTCTGATCCTGGAAGGCATTGTCTGCGCCGCCTGTGTCTGGCTGAACGAACACCATGTCAACGCGCTGCCCGGCGTTCTGGAATTCCGGGTCAACTACTCTACCCATCGCGCCCGAGTGCGTTGGGATGAACGCCAGATCAAACTCAGTACGATTTTGGCGGCTATTGCCACGATTGGCTATATCGCCCATCCCTTTGATCCCAGCCGCCAGGAAGCCTTGCAAAAGCAGGAGCGTACCCTCGCTTTACGGCGCTTGGCGGTGGCCGGGTTGTTTGCCATGCAAGTGATGATGCTGGCTGTGGGTCTGTATGTGGGTGAATACCAGAGTATGGATGCATGGATTCGCGAGTTCCTGCGCTGGGTGTGCCTGATCCTGACCGTGCCGGTTGTTGCCTACTCAGCACAGCCTTTCTTTACGGCTGCCTGGCGTGACTTGCGTCGCCGGCAGCTTGGTATGGATGTTCCCGTCTCGTTAGCCATTCTCGCGGCCTTCATTGCTAGCGTCTGGCACACTGGGCAGGGTCATGGCGAGATTTACTATGACTCAGTGACCATGTTTGTATTTTTTTTGCTAACGGGCCGGTTTTTGGAAATGACTGCCCGCCACCGGGCTGGGCAAGTGTCTGAGGCATTGGTGCGGATGTTGCCAGCGACTGCGACCCGGTTGGATACTGCGGGCTGTGAGGCAATCGTTCCCATCGCGGAATTGGTGGCTGGCGACCAGGTATTGGTGCGGCCTGGCGAAACAATCCCTGCGGATGGCCGGGTGGAGGAGGGTGCTAGCAGTGTCGATGAATCGTTGCTGAGTGGCGAAAGCCTACCGTTGCCCCGCCAGATTGGCGAGGCGCTGATCGGCGGTTCGGTAAATATAGAAAGTCCGCTTGTGATGCGGATTGAGAAAGTTGGCGCTGAGACCGTGCTATCCGCAATTGTCCGGCTTCTGGATCGCGCTCAGGGCGAAAAGCCGCGTCTGGCGCTGTTGGCTGACCGGATTGCCGGCTGGTTCATTGCTGTATTGCTGGTGGTAGCGGCTCTGGTATTTTCAGTTTGGTGGTTGCTGAGTGATTTTGACACCGCTTTCCGTGTCACCCTGTCGGTGCTGGTGGTGACCTGCCCCTGTGCGCTGTCGTTAGCTACGCCGACCGCTATCGTTGCCGCTACCGGTGTGTTGACTCGACTAGGGGTGTTAACGACCCGTGGTCATGCGCTGGAAACGCTGGCGTGCGTGACCCATGTTATTTTTGATAAGACGGGTACTCTGACCTACGGCCGGCCGCAGGTGGTCACCGTGGAATCTGTCAGCGATTGGGAGCCAGAACATTGCCGGAGACTGGCAGCGGCATTGGAGCGAGGCTCCGAACATCCCGTTGGCCGGGCATTGGCAGAAGGGACTCATTTGAGGATACCGGAAGCCACGGAGCTGCGTAATACGCCAGGTAGTGGCGTGGAAGGCTGGATTGAGGGTCGCTGCTATCGGGTGGGCCGGCCCGAATTTGTGGCCGGGCTTAGTCATGAAGAAGTAGCAGAAAGATATGATCTTGATGTTGCCAGCACCTGGGTCGCTTTGGGCGATGAAACTGGCTTGTTAGCCTGGTTCCAGTTGAACGATGTATTACGACCCGGTGCGGCGGAAGCTGTGAACGCCTTGCAAAACCGTGGCTTGACATTGGAGTTGTTGAGTGGCGACCGGCCGGACACCGTGGCGCATATCGCTCAGGAGGTGGCTATCGCTTCAGCGCGAGGTGGTTTATCGCCCCAAGATAAACTGAATCGGCTGCGGGAGTTACAGCAGAAAGGTGCGGTCGTGGCGATGGTCGGTGATGGCATCAATGACGCGCCTGTTCTAGCGGCAGCTCAGGTTTCCCTGGCCATGGGCAGTGGTACGCAGTTAGCTCAAGCTACGGCAGATATGATTCTGCTGTCGGAGAAGTTGGAGCATCTGGTGCGGGGTGTGGATATGGCCCGGCGCACTCTATTGATCATGCGCGAGAATTTTGCCT
>DDST01000106.1:0-16758 GCA_002343485.1 Proteobacteria bacterium UBA2383 | reverse complement strand
TGCCGCTGGCGGCGGGCGGTTGGCTAACGCCCTGGATGTCGGCGCTTGGTATGTCGTTTAGTTCATTGCTGGTGGTAGTGAATGCCCTGCGGCTCCGGCAAGACTGAGAGGGAGGTGAGTGTCTCATGCGAATCCTATTATTTTTAATCCCTATGGCTTTAGGGGTGATCGGTGTGGCGCTGTGGGCCTTTCTCTGGGCGGTGCGGACCGGGCAGTTCGACGATCTGGAGGGGCCGGCCCATCGCATTCTGATGGACGACGATGATCCACGCATTCCCCGGTATTCTCAGCGGCAGGATAATGAGCAATCCTTGGATGGCTGAGAGAGTTTGTTTAGCATTTCACAATAAACTGCAAGGAGAATATTTGATGTTTACTTTCCAGAACTTCCCACTCGTTGTCATCATTGTATTGCTGATCATTTCATGGTTGAGTTTTTTTTCAGTGGTGCCTTGGGGTAACTTGTTTTAGTTGTTGATTTTAAATTAGTTAGCGTATTTTGCTGCCCGCCTTTCCTCGCCAGGGGCAAGGCGGTTTTCATTAGCTATTAGAGCAAAGCCGATGAAAGTTGCATTGGAATTACTGGACCGGGATTGCATCCTGGCGGGATTAACCGATACCGCCCGTGCTGCGTTGAATCGGCTGGAGGTGTATCCGGTCCTGGATTCGACCAATTGCTATTTGATGGCGGGAGCGCAGGCGGAATGGCCAAGTGGCATCGTGTGTCTCGCTGAGCAGCAAACTTCTGGCCGAGGCCGGCAAGGGCGTAGCTGGTTGACGCCTTTTGGTGCCAGCTTGGCGTGTTCGTTGCTGTGGCGGTTTGCCGCTCATCCAACAGCGCTGAGCGGTTTGAGTCTGGCGACAGGTATTGCTATCGCGCGCGTGCTGGAACGCTCAAGGGTCACCGGGGTGGGTTTGAAATGGCCCAATGACGTATGGTGGCGCGGACGTAAGTTGGGTGGCATCTTGTTAGAATCCGGGGGGGCATCTGGGAATTTTTACGTAGTAGCGGGTGTTGGAGTCAATATTGCCCTGCCGCGTCAGGAAGCGGCCATCATCGATCAGCCCTGGGTTGATTTACAGGAAATCCTGGCCGGTGAGCCGATTTCCCGTAACGTGTTAGCGGCTGCCCTGATTAGCGAATTGATTGAAACCTTCATACGCTTTGAGCAAGGCGGGTTCGCTGATTTAGCAGCGGACTGGGTGCGCTTTGATCAAGTGAAGGGACATCAGGTTTCCCTGCATTTACCGGATACTACGGTAACCGGTGTAGCTCGTGGCGTAGATGCAACTGGCGCGTTGCTGCTAGAAACAGCGAATGGCGAAGTTAAACCGTATATCGGCGGAGAAATCAGTTTGAGGTTAGATCCGTGATTCTATTGGCAGATGCCGGTAATAGCCGGATCAAGTGGGTCGTTTGGGATGGAGGCGATTTCCAGCAACGTGGCCAAGCGAGCCACGATGATGAAAGCTGGGCTGCTTTGGCCGAGAGGCAATGGCGCGGCTTGCCGCGGCCAGCGCGGGTACTAATCGTCAGCGTCACCGGGTATGAAGCCCGCGCCAATTTAGCGGAATGGATCGATCAGCGCTGGGGGATCGAAGCGGAGTTTGTGGTCTCGACGGCGGCGGCTTACGGCATCCGCAATTCTTACATCGAGCCGGAGCGCATGGGTGCGGACCGCTGGGTGGCGATGATCGCTGCGCGGGCGCTGACCGATCAGGTTTGTTACGTAGCGGATTGCGGCACGGCGGTCACCATCGATGCCTTAGCGGCGGATGGCCAGCATTTAGGTGGTGTGATTATTCCGGGAATGCGGTTGATGCGCGAGGCGCTGTACCGGGAAACCCGGCAGATTCCTCCAGAGACGGGAGCGGTCCGGTTGTTCGGTCAGAGTACCCGCGACTGTGTTTGGGGTGGCGCGATGTATGCGGTCGCCGCAGCGATTGACGGCATCATTAAGCGGATGAGCGCCAGCTATGGTCCGGGAGTGCGTTTGTTGACCGGCGGCGATGCGGCAACCGTGTTGCCCTGTTTACAAGACGAGTATCGGTGGGAGCCGGATTTGATTTTTACCGGGCTTCGGGTGATTGGGGAACATCAGTCCAGGATCAGCTAAGTAACGGATTGCTGGCATGCCTCCGCCGGTCAATAGAATGTATTTCTTAATAGAATTGAGTTTTTAAGTAGAGTGCAGCTTGAAATCCAGCGCCGCTGCTTCATCCATTTGGAACAACTTGGCTATCTGTTCGATGGGGTAGGTGTTGGCTTGCGGTTGGGACACCTTTTTGGGTACCTTGGGGATGTGATGTTCGAATCACCATAGCAATGAAATAATAGGCACTCGTTTTCTTTAGCGGATCATTGCACTGGGTTGAATCATTGTATGGAATTGCTTGCACGTATCGAACAACATTTTACCGCCAGCCTTGAAGCGAAGCAGCGGACCTTTGAGGTCATGGGGTCGCGTATTGTCCAGGCCGCTGAGCGGCTGGTTGATAGTCTGCGTCACGGCCACAAGATTCTCGTCTGTGGCAACGGTGGTTCTGCCGCTGATGCGCAGCATTTTGCTGCTGAACTGGTAAACCGTTTTGAAATCGAACGGCCCGGATTAGCGGCTATTGCGCTGACTACTGACAGTTCAGCACTGACCTCCATTGCCAACGATTACGCCTTTGAACAAGTGTTTGCCCGGCAGGTGCGTGCGCTCGGCCGTCCCGGCGACCTGCTGCTGGCCATCTCTACCAGTGGCCATTCCTCCAATATTTTGGAAGCGATGGCTGCGGCGCGGGAATGCGGCATGATGACTGTGGCTTTGACCGGACGCGATGGGGGATCTATGGCCAGTCAACTGAACGAAAACGACCTGGAAATCCGAGCCAGCGCCACAGCGACAGCAAGGATTCAGGAAGTGCATATTCTGGTGATCCACTGTTTGTGTGATTTGGTGGATCAAATACTATTTGGTAATGAGGGAAAGGTATGAATGCCATGTGGATTCAACAGGCTGGCATACTGCTGCTGGTCTTGTCTCTAAGTGGTTGCGCGGGCCTGCTGGTCGGGGGCACGGCGGTGGGCGTCAGCGTGGCGCATGACCGGCGAACCACGGGTATGGTGGTCGATGACCAAACCATCGAACTTAAGCTGTATGACACGCTTAACAAGAGACTACCGCCTGGCAATCAAATCAGTATTACCAGCTATAACGGAACGGTGCTCCTCACTGGCCAGACGGTGTCAGATGCGGTGCGGTGGCAAGCTGAGGATATTGCGCGTAATTTCCGCGAGCCGCCCGTACGGATAGTGCATAACGAATTGATCATCGGGCCGCCCATTCCGCTTTCCGTGCAGAGCAGCGATACGTTGTTGACTACGAAGGTCAAGGCCGCGTTGTTTCAGATCAATTATATTTCAGGTTTCGATCCGACTCGGGTCAAAGTCGTGACCCACCGGGCGGTGGTCTATCTAATGGGGTTGGTGCAGCGTAATGAAGCTAACGCTGTTGCTGATGTCGCCAGCCAGGTCGGTGGCGTGCGGCAAGTGGTGACGTTGTTCGAACTCATCGACTGACCCGCTATTCCCTGACGCGCTATTACCGGTTATTTCACAATTTTCAGTGTGGGCTTTTTGCGAGTGGGTTTAGCTGGTGGTTGATCGGGTTGCGGAGCGTTTGGCGGTGCAGATGATTCGCCATCATCATCGCTCTTTTCCTCACCGAAGGCCATGCCTTGGCCGTTCTCATGAGCGTAGATCGCCAGTACTGCAGGTATTGGAATCTGTACTGTGCGGGCGACGCCGCCAAAGCGGGCATTGAATTCAATCCAATCATTGCCTAGCCGTAGATCGCGCACTGCTGCTGGATTGATATTGAGGACGATCCGGTTTTCGCGCACATGTTGTTTGGGGACTTCCACGCCGGGCAACTCGGTATTGACCAAAATATATGGCGTCATCCCATTGTCTTCAATCCACTCGTAGATGGCGCGAATCAGATAGGGGCGGGTCGAAGTCATCGTGGGCCGGTTGTTGGGTCGATTTGAACAAAAAATTCTCCTGCTGGAAGCAGAAGAGCCAGTTGGCTGTTTCGCCGGAGAAAGGATTAGTTACCGCTCCCCGGCGAAATTGACATCAATGCACGTCCTTCCAATATTCCTTCTTGAGTAGATAGAACACCACGAAGGCCAGGACCAGGAAAAGTACCACCCAGATACCAATCTGCTGGCGCTCCAACTGAATAGGTTCGCCAACATAAGCCAGGAAGTTGACGAGATCTGTTATTGCTTCCTTGTATTCGGGGGGACTCATGCTGCCAGGTTGAACCAGTTCAAAACCTTCGATGGTTTTATTTTCATGGCCTTCAGCATCCTTATGCACTGTGTAGACCGGTTTTTGCATCCCTTGCAATTGCCAGAGCACGTGCGGCATACCAGTGTTTGGAAATACGGCATTGTTGACCCCATAAGGCCGGCTGGGGTCCTCATAGTAAGTCAACAGATAAGTGTAAAGATAGTTCACTCCACGGGAACGGGCAATCAATGTCAAATCGGGTGGAGTCACGCCAAACCACTTTTTAGCATCCGCTTTAGGCATGGCGTTTTGCATCGTGTCACCGACCTTAGCGCCGGTAAAGATCAGGTTATCTTTGACTTGCTCATCGGTCAAACCAATATCGCGGGCCATGCGGTTATAACGTTGGTGCTCCAGAGAGTGGCAACCCATGCAGTAATTGACAAACAACTGGGCGCCTTTCTGTAAAGAAGCTTTGTTGTGTAGATCAATCGGTGCAGTCATAAGATGAGAGCCGCCGCTGGATGCCATGGTCAGACCCGGTAAAGCGAGCAGTGCAAGTGCAATGAGCATTTTTTTCATTGTTCAGTCACCCTTTCCGGTACCGGCTTGGTCTTTTCGATCATCGGCAAGAACGGTAGCGCGGCAAAGAACGCAAAGTAGATGAATGTGCAGGTCTGGGCCAATGCTGTGCGGAGTGGATCCGGTGGCAACGCGCCTAGATAGCCCAGAATCAGGAATGACACCACAAACAAGACCATGCCCGCTTTGAACAGGAAGCCCCGATAGCGGATCGATTTGACCGGACTGCGATCCAGCCATGGCAGGAAAAACAGCACCAGGATGGCGGCGAACATGACGATAACACCCCAGATCTGGGTGCCGGCGAAGGACGGCACTGCTCGCAACATGGCGTAGAATGGAGTGAAGTACCACACCGGTGCAATATGTGCAGGCGTCTTCATGGAGTCGGCTGGATCGAAGTTCGGGTGCTCCAGGAAATAGCCGCCCATCTCGGGCATGAAGAAGATCACCACTGAGAAAAAGATGAGGAATACTACGACGCCCACCAAATCTTTAACCGTGTAGTAGGGATGGAAGGGAATGCCATCTAGCGGCTTACCATCCGGACCTTTCACCTTTTTGATTTCCACGCCATCGGGGTTGTTGGAGCCGACTTCGTGCAAAGCAATGATATGAGCGACCACCAGCCCCACCAGCACCAGCGGCACGGCGATGACATGCAGCGAGAAGAAGCGGTTGAGCGTCGCGTCAGATACCACATAGTCCCCGCGAATCCACACCGATAGATCCGGGCCAATGCCAGGGATGGCGCTAAATAGGTTGATGATCACCTGGGCGCCCCAGTAGGACATCTGGCCCCAGGGCAGCAGATAACCCATGAACGCTTCAGCCATCAGGCACAAGAAGATAACGACGCCAAAAATCCAGATCAGTTCACGTGGTTTCTTATAGGAGCCGTAGATTAGGGCACGGAACATATGCAAATAGACGACGATAAAGAAGGCTGAGGCGCCGGTGGAATGCATATAGCGGATCAGCCAGCCCCAATCGACATCGCGCATGATGTATTCAACGGAGCCAAAAGCATCGGCGGCGGAAGGCTTGTAGCTCATGGTCAGCCAGATGCCGGTCAGAATCTGGTTGACCAGCACCAGTAGCGCCAGCGAGCCGAAAAAGTACCAGAAATTGAAGTTTTTCGGCGCGTAGTATTCGGTCAGATGCTCACGCATCATTTTCGTCAGCGGGAATCGCTCGTCAATCCAGCCGAGCAGTCCAGTGGTACCTTGTGTATTGGCCATTATGCAGTCTCCGGATCAACACCAATCAGTACCCGGGACTCACTTAGGTACCGGTAGGAAGGTACTACCATGTTGGTCGGCGCAGGGACATTTTTATAGACACGCCCGGCCAGATCAAAGCGGGAACCGTGGCAAGGGCAGAAGAATCCACCTTTCCATTGCGGTCCGAGATCAGCCGGTGCCACATCGGGGCGGAAGGTCGGCGCGCAGCCAAGATGGGTGCAGATGCCGACTAGCACCAGAGTTTCACGGTTAATAGAGCGGTAAGCATTCTGGGCATAGGAAGGTTGCTGGCTAGCCACCTCAGAGTTGGGATCGCTCAGTTCGCCATTCAGAGTGGATAAATCTTCTAACATTTTTTTGGTGCGCTTCAACAGCCAGACTGGCTTACCGCGCCATTCGACGGTCATCATCGCCCCTTCTTCCAGTTTGCTGATGTCAGCCTCTACCGGCGCGCCGGCGGCCTGAGCGCGCTCGCTAGGCGACCAGGATTTTAGAAAGGGGACAGCGACGAATGCTACACCTACGCCGCCGACCACGGTTGCCGTGGCGGTCAGGAAGCGGCGTCTGCCGAGATCGACGGCATCTACCGTACTCATAAGCAGTCTCCCGATTATCAGTTTATCGTTAATATCAATAGAGTTAGCAGCCAGATGGTGTCACGGTCGCGCTGGAGCCGGATTATGCGCCGCCCGCCCGGGGGCTTGTCAAAAGCGGGCGGCGGTAAAACATAATGAGGATCGGTTCAAGCTCCCGTGATGACCACGGTACAATTTAAGATATTACCGCAGTGCAGGTATGGGGTCTATGTGCTTGCACTTTAAACCGGGTTATCCACATCTACAAAAGTGAATTTCAGGCCAAATTGCGTGGCTAGATGCGCACCCAGTGCCTGAATGCCATAGCGTTCGGTAGCATGGTGACCGGCAGCGAAGAAATGCAGGTTGTTTTCGCGGGCGAAATGCACCGTTTGTTCCGAAGCCTCGCCGGTCAGGAAAGCGTCTACACCTTGCTGAGATGCCATCTCAATGTAGGATTGCGCGCCGCCGGTACACCAGGCCAGCCGGTGGATCGGGGCATCGCTACCGGAGATATGCAGAGGTTTCCGTCTAAGCCGGGACTCGATATGGGCGGCGAACGTCTCTCCCTGCATCGGTGCTGCTGGTGCGCCCAGCATCACCAGCCCCGGTGTCCGCCCGTTGCCGCCGGCTGTTCCAGTGACAGTCAAATCCAGCACCTGAGCCAGTTGGGCGTTGTTGCCAAGTTCCAGATGCGCATCCAGCGGCAGATGATAGGCCATCAGGCTTACGTCATGGCGGAGCAAAGTCGCCAGCCGCCGGTGTTTCATGCCGGCAATGCGCGGGTCTTCGCCTTTCCAGAAATAACCGTGATGAACCAGTACGGCATCAGCGCTTTGTCCGACAGCGATATTGAGCAAGGCTTGGCAGGCAGTCACACCGCCGATTACGGTATGTACTTCAGGCCGGCCTTGTACCTGCAAACCATTCGGGCAGTAGTCGTTGAAATCTGCCACTGCCAGCAGCCGGTTGGTATAGGCCACCAGTTCGTTCAGTTGCACGATCAGCCCTCTGTTAGGATGTGCTGGAGTGCAGCGAGCAACGCGGCGTTTTGTTCGGGCGCACCGACCGTAATTCGCAGAAACTGATCGATGCGTGGCAGGCGGAAGTAGCGGACGATGACATTCCGTTCGCGCAAAGCCGCTGCCAATGTAGCCCCGTCCCGTTGCGGATGACGGGTGAACACAAAATTGGCGGCGGACGGCAACACTTCGAAACCTAGTCCGGTCAGTGCTGCTGCCAGTTCGACGCGGCTGGCGATCACCGCCTGCCGGGTGTGCTCGAAGTATTCTCGGTCGGCAAAAGCGGCGGTCGCGCCGGCGATGGCCAGCCGGTCGAGCGGGTAGGAGTTGAAACTGTTTTTCACCCGCTCCAGCGCTTCGATCAGTTCCGGGTGCCCCACCGCCAGCCCGACGCGCAGGCCGGCTAGCGAGCGGGATTTGGACAGCGTCTGGATAACCAGCAGGTTGGGATAGCGGTTTACCAAGGGAACGGCGGTGTCGCCGCCAAAATCAATGTAGGCCTCGTCGGCGATCACCACCGAATCCTGGTTGCGTTCCAGCAACCATTCAATGTCGGCCAGCGGCGTCAGGCAACCGGTGGGTGCGTTCGGATTCGCGAAAATGATGCCGCCATTGGGGCGCTGGTAGTCGGTGACGCGCAGTGTGAAATCTTCGGCCAGTGGTACGGTAGCGAAGTTGATGCTGTACAGGCCGCAGTAAACCGGATAGAAGCTGTAGGTGATATCCGGAAACAGTAATGGCGCAGTGTGTTGGAGCAGGGCTTGGAAGGCGTGTGCCAGCACTTCGTCCGAGCCGTTGCCGACGAACACCTGTGCAGGAGTGATGCTGTAGTCGTCGGCGATGGCTTGTTTGAGACGTTCAGCGTTGGGGTCTGGGTACAGGCGCAGCCCGTCGGACAGTTCGGCTTGAATCGCCGCCAGCACTTTTGGCGAGGGTCCGTAGGGGTTCTCGTTGGTGTTGAGCTTGATCAAGTTGCTCAGTTTTGGTTGTTCGCCTGCTACGTAGGGCGTGAGCCGATGGACCACTGGACTCCAGTAAGGGTTGGGAGCGCGGGTTTCGTTGGCGGGCAAGTCAGTGTTCTGAAGAGTCATGCGGAGCGAGATTCTTTAAATGGGCGGCGATGAAGGTGAACCGCCTTGCTACCGCAATTGACTGAATTCGTCAATATTCAATTTTTAGGCGCTGGAAATCCACGAGCGTCCCTTTCTTGTATTGCTTATCATTGTTTAATGCTGTAAATCCTCGTTTTTGTCTCAAAATAACAAGTTGTTTCGTAATATTTTTCAATATGATAGAAATAATTATCATTTGTTTTGATTGTTTTGCAAATAGGGTGTTTTTCTCGAATTCATCGTGTGGGAAGATTTTCTCAATATGGTCTCGCAAACGCGGTTACAGGATTGCCCGATTGGCGGGTTGCGGGCTGGCCAGCAAAATAGTTATTGAGAAACGGTATCATATCTACTTGCATTTCCTCTAGCGTGCTAGATCCTCAATCCGGGTTGTCGCAGTATGGCCAGCCGGGATTCGCGGCCACGACCCGATTACGTCCCTGAGCTTTGGCTTGGTACAGCGCCGCGTCGGCCCGGTTCAGCAGGGTCGACGCATCGGTTTCTCCTACTGCCGCCACCGCCACCCCAATGGAAATGGTGATCGTGGGCAGCACGTCATCCTGATGTAGCACGCGCAGATCCATGATTGCTTGCCGCATGGTATCGAGCCGAACCCGCGCATCGTCTAAGGAAGAACCGGGTAATACGACGGTCAATTCTTCACCGCCATAGCGGCAGGCCAAATCGCCGGCGCGAAGGAAACGGCGCAGCAGGTTGCCGACTGCCCGCAAAATGGCGTCGCCGGCCTCATGACCATAGGTGTCATTGAAACGCTTGAAATGGTCTAAATCTAGCATTGCGACAGCCAATGGCTCGCCCGCACGCTCTTGACGGTGAAGTTCGCGCGGCAGTGTTTCATCCAGATAGCGCCGGTTGAACAACTCAGTCAGCGGGTCACGGATAGCTTGCTCGCGCAGCGCTTCTTGCAATTTGAGATTGAATAATACCAGCTTTGTGGATTCGCCAACCGTGATGGCCAGGGTGCGTAGCTCGCGAAAGCGCTCTCCAGCAAGCGTACTGCCTGCACCAAGGTGCAGCAACCCGACGGTCTCTCCTCGGACCGTTAGCGGTAAACACAAATAAGCATGTGTTGGTGGATGGACAAAGTGCTGGCAAAGCATATTGTGAGCAGGGTCGCTAACTTCATACATCTCTCTTTGCCGCAACGCCCAGCAATTGTGTTGCTGGAAGTTTGCGACCAAACTCGGCGTGTTGCCCCAAGTCGCCATGACCTGCAGTGTGGATGAACCTTCCCCGCAGATCAGCAAATTACCTGTGCAGCCTTCGAACAGCCTTGCCGCACCGCGTCCGATGATTTCATAGGCTTCTTCACGGGTTTCGCAGGATAGCAGCAGCTCGATCATACGGTTGAGAGTGGTCATTTGCTCATCATGGTGCTGGACTCCGACCAGGGTGTCGCACAACGCTTCCTCGACCAGGCGGCGATCGGTCGTATCGGTATAAGCGCCAGCCATCCATAGTGGCTGGCCTGCTGCATCGCGTGCCGTGACTTTGCCTCGATCCAGAATCCAGCGCCAGTCACCTGTCTTGGCTCGTAACCGGTACTCAGCCTGATAGCGTGGTGTCTGTCCAGCAAAATGCGCGTCCAGAGCAGTCTGCCGCAAGGATACATCGCTGGGATGCACTAACTGCTCCCAACTGCTGATGTACGGCGGGAATTCGTCAGGTTGATAGCCAAGCATTTTGATCCCATGACGACTTACCAGTACCTCACCGGTTACTATGTTCCAATCCCAGAAACCATCGTTGGCGCCGTCCAGCACCCGTTGCAGATGTGCTTCGCTAGCGCGGAGAGCGTCTTCAGCCCACTGCCGCCCGCTGATCTCCCTTGATAATGCCTGGTTATCAAAACGCAAACTTAAGACATCCTGGATAAGGCGATTCATTCGAGTGGCGACGCTGAGTAAGCCTCCTAAATACAGTAGCGTCATCACACCCATAGCGGTGTGCAGCTCACTGTTTTGTAGAAAAAATTGTAGGGATAATGGCAGCAGGGCCGGTAGAAGGAACACTACTACGGCTTCCAATCTGGCCGCCAAGACTAATAATCCCGCCGCCGACATGCCCGCTAGTACGAAAGCCACCAAGACTTGATGGCCGATGGCGGTGGGAGGAAAAAGCACCACAGCAGCAGAACCCCAGGCGATTCCTGTCAAACCTACCCCGATGCAGTACCACCATGCCCAGCGATGGGCTACTTCGGGAGAGGGGTGGACACGGTTATAACGGTACACTAATCCAATCCGGCTTACTGTGATCAGAGTCAAGCATCCATACCACCCCAGTAATACCGGCAATGGAACATAAGTGCGTTCAATAAAAACTAAAATCAAACCGTTGATCAATGTGGTCGAATAAGCTAGCGGTGCATAGCTGTATAAGAGTTTGATCTGTCCAGCATATATTATTTTGTCAACTTGCTGCTGCGAGTTTTCAATCTCAGCAAGGGAAGCTTCTGGCGAATTCAGAGGATTCATAAAGCTATCTTTTTTTGCCAGCGACTTAATTAATAGAGCTATTGTAAAGCTGGATGTGCTTTCCCAAAAGTGTAGCCTCTGCTTTATCGTATATTTTCGCCTCATGGCCGCTTTATGCTAAGACGGCTGACCGGAATCCATCACCGGTCAATAACTCATTCATGGTCAGACTGCCAAGGACCTGCTGGATTGATGGGCTTGTGACCCATCCAGGCTTCCAGCCGCAGACTGATCATGAGGCGAAAGTTGTCACGATTTGGGTTTGTTAGAAGTATGGCATGGAAGCGCTATCGTCGGCGCAGATGCGTAAATCAACCGGCTTCGACTGTTCGGATGCCGGGGGTTAGGGGGATGCCGCCATGCCGTTTAGCTACATCGAGAAAGTTGATCAGTATTTCGCAGTTATATAGCACTGAATAGAGCTGAAGATACACTTGTAAAGTGTAATTTCAATTCGAGTGAAATGAATGATGGCTTAAGAAAGTGTGAACTATATATCTTTTAGACGCAGTTCTGCTGATCGGGCATGGGCGGTTAGGCCCTCGCCGCGCGCCAGCACCGAGGCAATGTTGCCTAGCGTTGTAGCACCCATTGGCGAACAATGAATCAAGCTGGACCGTTTTTGGAAATCGTAGACACCTAACGGTGAGGAAAACCGTGCAGTACGTGAGGTCGGCAACACATGATTGGGACCCGCGCAATAATCCCCCAACGCTTCAGCCGTATAGCGGCCCATGAAAATCGCGCCAGCATGGCGAATGAGCGGTAGTAATTCCTCTGGCTTTTCCACCGACAGTTCCAGATGCTCCGGGGCAATGAAATTGACCACCTGCGCTGCTTCAGTCAGATCGCGCACTTGGATCAGCGCCGCCCGCCGGGTCAGTGATGCTGCGATGACCTCCCGGCGCTCCATCTCTGGCAGTAACCGTTCGACACTAGCGATAACCTGCTCCATGAATGCGGCATCTGGGCTGATCAAAATAGGTTGAGCATCCTCGTCATGCTCAGCTTGTGAGAACAAATCCATAGCGATCCAGTCCGGATCGGTCAACCCATCGCAAACCACCAGGATTTCCGAAGGGCCAGCGATCATATCGATGCCGACCGCACCAAATACCTGGCGCTTAGCAGCAGCGACGTAGATATTGCCTGGCCCGACGATCTTGTCGACACACGGCACGGTAGCGGTGCCATAAGCCAATGCCGCGATCGCCTGCGCTCCACCTAGAGTGAATACCCGATCCACGTTTGCTACGGCGGCAGCGGCCAGTACCAGATCATTTAGCGCACCGCCAGGTGCCGGCGCCACCATCACCAATTCCGGCACGCCGGCCACCTTGGCGGGAATGGCGTTCATCAATACTGAAGAGGGATAAGCCGCCTTGCCACCCGGTACGTACAGCCCGACCCGGTCCAGTGGTGTCACCTGTTGGCCAAGGACCGTGCCATCCACTTCGGTAAAGGTCCAAGATTCTAGCTTCTGACGCTTAGCATAAGCGCGAATCCGGGCAGCAGCAGTTTCCAGTGTTATACGCTGGTTCGTGGGGAGAGATTCTAGCGCTTGACGCCAACGTGAGGCAGGAACTTCCAGATCGGCAGCTTGTGCAGTGGTTAATTGGTCAAAACGCTGGGTATATTCCAATAGAGCAGCATCGCCGCGCTGGCGTACCTGGCTGATGATTTCGCGCACTGTTGATGTCACAGTTTCGTCAGCAACGCCTTCCCAGGTAATTAACGCTTCCAGGCGCGCCCAAAAATCAGGGCCGGTCGTACTCAGGCGTTGAATGGTCGGCATGATGGGCTCCAGGTTATCCACAGAAAGCATGGGAAAAGACGCGCCAAATTGTTGTTAAAGAACATCATGCATCAATTACAGTGGCCATTTGCTTCATGATTGCCTTGATTCGGGCGTGTTTCATCTTCATGGCTGCTTTATTGATAATCAGCCGCGAACTGATATCGGCGATGTGCTCCAGCGGCGCTAGACCATTCGCTTTCAGCGTGTTGCCGGTATCCACGACATCGACGATGTAATCGGCCAGGCCAACCAGCGGTGCCAGCTCCATGGATCCGTATAGCTTGATGACCTCCACTTGCCGGCCCTGGTCGGCAAACCAGCGCCGGGTGGTATTGATGTACTTGGTGGCAATGCGTGGCCGGCTTAGCCGGGGTTGATGGTTAGGATCACCGGCCACCATCAGCCGGCAGCGGGCAATGCGCAAATCCAGAGGTTCGTACAACCCCTCGCCGCCATGCTCCAGCAGCACATCCTTGCCAGCTACGCCCAGGTCGGCGGCGCCATGCTGCACGTAGATTGGCACGTCCGTGGCGCGAATGATCACCAGCTTCACATCGGATTGATTCGTATCGAGAATTAGCTTACGGCTGGTTTCTGGGTCATCCGCTGGAACAATGCCAGCCGCTGCCAGCAACGGCAGGGTTTCCTGGAAAATGCGGCCCTTAGACAGGGCAATCGTTAGATGCACGGTCATGAGGGGTCAGCCCGGTGTCCGGCGGATACGCGCACCCAGATGAGAGAGTTTTTCCTCAATGCAGTCATAGCCTCGATCGATATGATAGATACGGTCAACGACCGTATCGCCTTCCGCAATCAGTGCTGCTAGGATCAAACTGGCCGAGGCCCGCAAATCCGTTGCCATCACCGGCGCGCCGGTCAGCCGGGGGACGCCGATGCTGACGGCAGTATTGCCTTCCAGCTCAATTTGCGCGCCCATGCGTTGCAGTTCCAGTACGTGCATAAAGCGGTTTTCGAACACCGTCTCAGTAATCATGCCCGTTCCTTCAGCAACAGCGTTGAGAGCGACGAATTGGGCTTGCATATCGGTTGGAAAGGCCGGGTAGGGTGCCGTGCGAATGCGCACCGCCTTGGGCCGGTTACCGTTCATATCGACTTCGATCCAGTCGGTACCGGTATTCACCTGGGCGCCCGTTTCCTCCAGCTTGAGCAGTACCGCCTCAAGAATATCCGGACGGGTGTCCTTGACCTTGACTCGCCCGCCGGTGATCGCGCCAGCTAATAGATAAGTGCCAGTCTCAATACGATCCGGCATTACCCGGTAGTGTGTCCCGTGCAGGGTTTCAACGCCTTCAATGATCAAGGTGTCAGTGCCAGCGCCGCTGATATGCGCACCCATCGCGTTCAAACATTCGGCGAGATCCACGATTTCCGGCTCACGGGCAGCATTCTCGATGATCGTTGTGCCCTGCGCTAGCGTCGCGGCCATTAATAGGTTTTCTGTGCCAGTTACCGTCACCAAATCCAGCACGATATGTGCGCCCCTCAACCGGTTGGCACGGGCGCAAATGTAGCCATTCTCGACCTTGATATCGGCGCCCATTGCCTCCAATCCTTTGATGTGCAAGTTCACCGGCCGTGAACCGATAGCACAACCGCCTGGCAATGACACATCAGCCTGGCCAAAACGAGCGACCAGCGGCCCCAGCACCAGGATCGAAGCGCGCATGGTCCGCACCAGTTCATAAGGTGCTTGAAAACTATGGATCGATCGAGGATCGACCTGGATATTCATTTTTTCGTCTACCACCAGGTCTACCCCCATCCGGCCTAGCAGTTCCATGGTGGTGGTGACATCCTGCAAATGCGGGACGTTGCGAATAGTCACCGGCGCATCGGCCAGCAGAGTGGCAGCCAGAATTGGCAACACAGCGTTTTTTGCGCCGGAAGCGCGCAGCTCCCCTTGCAGACACGCGCCGCCAGTAATAATCAGTTTGCTCATGAAGGCAGCGTCCGTGGAAGGTCAGGATTGCAATTTTTGCCAAACATCCGGGGTACAGGTTTTCAACGACAGTGCGTGGATTTCTTCGCGTTCCATCCGTCCACCTAGCGCTGCATAGACAAGCCGGTGCTGTTGGATTAACGATTTTCCAGCGAAACCGTCACTGATGACGATGGCTTCAAAGTGGACGCCATCATCGCCGCGGACGATGGCCTGTGCGCCCGGCAGTTGTTCTTCAATCAGATGCTCAATATCGTGGGCTTGCATAGGGTTCACAAAGGGCTGGGGAATCGGATTGTTGGGGACGGCAGTAGGTCGATAAAACCCTTAGTTTCCGGTCAAGCAGCCCGCAAGTCAAATAACTGCGATTGATCAAGGCGTATCTTTAAATAGGTTTAACCTTGGCATTTAGCAAGATCTGTAGCTATCCTTGCGGGCGATACGGATCGTTGTATGAGCCGGTTTGGGGCATCCCTCGGCAATAACTTTTCCGCACGCGCAATTCTGGCGACCAAAACTGGACAGGCAGGCCATCAAGGTTATGCCGGGCAATCCAAGGTGCTGGCCTATTGGGGCAAGCCTCGTGTTATCAGTCAGAATTTTGATCAAAATCAATTCTTAAGGGTAGGATTATGACCAAGAAGTATATCTACAAGTACACCGAAGGGGATGGCAAGAACAAAATGCTGCTCGGCGGTAAGGGTGCCAATCTCTGCGAGATGACACAGATTGGTTTACGGGTGCCGCCAGGTTTTGTGATCACTACTGAAGCCTGCTTGGATTACATCAACGCCAATAATCGCTTGCCTGATGGAATCATGGGTGACTTGCGGGAGCACATGGCTTGGCTGGAGCAGGAAACGGGCAAGCAGTTCGGCGGCGCCGGTAATCCCCTTTTGGTGTCGGTGCGTTCTGGTTCCGCCATGTCCATGCCGGGCATGATGGATACCATTCTCAACCTTGGTTTGAATGAGAAGACGCTGGCCGGCTTGATCAAACTGACTGACAACGCGCGTTTCGGCTACGACGCCTACCGCCGTTTCATCCAGTTGTTCGGCAAGATTGCGCTGGGTGTGGACGATCATTATTTTGACGAGCACTTCGAGGCGATCAAGCGCCGCGCTGGAGTGAAGGTGGATGTGGCTTTGAGCGCCGAAGATCTGCGCGATATCGGCCAGTTATTCCTGCAAGTCGTCCAGGAGCAGACCGGGCGGCCATTTCCGCAAGACCCCTATGAGCAATTGGAGCTGGCAGTCAAGGCGGTGTTCAACTCGTGGATGGGTCAGCGCGCTGTCGATTATCGCCGTGAGTTCAAGATCACCCCGGACCAGGCCAATGGCACTGCGGTCAATATCGTGACCATGGTGTTTGGCAACATGGGCAACGATTGCTCGACCGGCGTGGGCTTCACCCGCGACCCCGGTACCGGCGAAAATGTCATGTATGGCGAATACCTGGTCAACGCCCAGGGTGAGGACGTCGTGGCCGGCATTCGCACCCCGCAGGACATCACCGAAGCGGCGCGGATCGCCGCCGGCTCGACCAAGGCTTCGATGGAAACGGCCATGCCGGCCGCCTACAAGGAGCTGGTGCGGCATTATGGACTGCTTGAGCGGCATTACCGCGACATGCAGGACATGGAATTCACGGTCGAGAAGGGCAAGCTGTGGATGCTGCAGACC
>DDST01000123.1 GCA_002343485.1 Proteobacteria bacterium UBA2383 | reverse complement strand
TTTAAATAAAAGCAACCAAGTGATTGGTATGCCTCTTGATTATGACTAATATTATCAATCAAGAGACAAAATGACTTTTTTCGATAAAATGTATAAAAGCTCAGATCAATCCGGCAACGTGTTCTCCATGCCCTATCCCATTGGTTTTGGAGATAAACAGTGAAAACCTCACAAGTGACTTTTTTGGTCATCATCCTGGTTTTGATCGTGTTGCTACCGGGGATCAGCAGTCTTTTTCACGGATGATGCCCCACTTATCCTTACTTCGTTAGGCAAGAATGAATACTCCCCATTCTAATCCTGACCTGCTGCGGAGTACCGCAATCCAGGCGGTTGACACCCTCTCTGACCTGCAACAACGCCTCGCCGCGATCCTGCTGACCGAGCAGAATTTAGACTCGTCCATCTTCACCAGTCTCGCCCGCATTGAAAGCGATCTGGTGACTGTCCGTAGGGCCTTGGACAAAGCCCGCGGCGCCAAGCAATCGTGTTATTGCAATACCGGCCTGCTGGCGCGGTTTCGGGCGCTGCCTGATGACATTATAGCTCGGATACTTGTTGGATTAGTGGATGGTGACCCCACCTATCAAGAGCAACTCGCGCTCCTTATCGCTGACCGGGCTGATAAACATGCAAAGATGGCCGGGTTGCGTCATATGGCGGCGGCAGTACCCTGATTATTCACGCCGGCATCTTCCCGGATATGACTCTGATTGTTATTCAGAATAATCTTTATTTTCGCGTTTTCACGGCCTTGAGGATCGGTGTGAAATCGTTGTTGGTGGGTATGACGAACTGGCAGCGCCCGTTCGAGACCGCGTTCGTAGGGTGAGGGCTTACGGGGTAAGCCGCTGCCGCCAAGTGCTTGTTCGGCTTATCGCACCTGATTGACCAGTTCCACTACCTTGGCCTTCGCACTGCCGGTCGAGCGCCATCTGACGATGGCCGCGTTTCATGTGGCGCAAGCGGCTGCGCAGCTCCAGGCAATAACCGCCTTACGCCAGTCTCGCGAAGACCCCCCCCTTAATCGACACCAGAAATCGGCCTCATTTGCGTATCACAAGCACCACCGACCGTGACCTCTTGTAATGAATCCCGCCCCTGGCATTGTTCTCCACGGTCACGAATGCGACACGTCAATGCCAATGGTGTCCCTGAGTTTAACCAGGAAGGCGTTTTACGGTAGCGGCCAATCGTGTTAAATCGGCATCCGCGGGGAATTCCATAAGGAGGGCAACCCGAAGCGGTTCTCAGTGATACTTTTCTGCCATCCACAATGAAGCCTGGATAGCGATCAACCAAAGTCACGACATCTTTATCCGGTTGTTGTTGCACAACGAAATCCTGAAAAAAATATCCTTCCTGATATCGTTGATCTACTCGAATGCGCGTGTTGGCAATCAAGGCAAAATCCTGTCCATTACGGGCTATTGCGCCTGACATATATTCTACCCGGTTATGATGAGGGAAACATTGGCCCATCGCTGGAGCGTGGTAGTAATGTCTTAATTTTTTAAGACGCCTTAACGAAACATTAGGAAAAACCGCTTGGAGATCATGATCCTTACCAAAAAGGATTCGTTGAATATCAGGCAGACTTTGCCGATACATCGCCTGAATTTTGTCGTAATAGGCAACATTATAATCATTGCGACCATCAGCAATCGATGAACTGCTGCCCAAGTCCTGGCGCAAAAAACAGGAAGTCAATCCAGAAATTTGGGTCAGATATTCATCCCAAATATTGTATTGAGAAACCTTGGATGATACGCCTTGAAAATCCCCCTGAAATCGACAGCCTTGGCCTTTTGAACAAGATTCCTTGGCCCGGTTGCGCATAGACAATGCAATAATATTCCGTTCACAAGCGCCATAGGCATTGCAACCCCGGTCTAAGTGTCCTTCGAAAATTGCGGTACGCATCACATAATCTAAATGCTTAGCCCGTTGCAGGATCTGGCGAGGCCATTGGTTCCGCTGAGCACCAATGAAGCGATCCCAAGCTTGCTGCAAAGCATGACGGCGTCCGATCAGACGGTGATTGGCTGCTGCACAATACGATGAGTTATGAAAAGCCTGGATGATCTGATCCAGCTCATTGTGGTATGGCCGTTTCGGGGTGGCATGGTTGATTCTGGTCGAGAAAGGAGGGTCGAAAAAAGGCGCTTTTTCCATCGCATACATCTTGCGAACATTCATCACATGCTGAACAGCAGCATCGCAATGATGGTTAGCGACGCTCATGGCCTGGCGTTGCTTAAGTGCTGTTTTAAAGACCGCAGTAGAAGCAGGCGCCGCTGTACGTGAGTTAACAACGATTCGAAAGCCAACATAGGGAGTGCCTTGGCGGTCCGTCAATGGGCGACCGTTTCTCACGACTAAACAAGGGATTAGGGATGTTCCCTGCGCCAAGCTGCCAGCAGGCCGGGATGCACCAGACTTCTCAAAACTTCTGAGGTCGTAATAAGGAATTTCAAGATTCCCATTGAACTGATAAAGGGTCATCACGGGTGTGGCAGGAATACCCGCCCATGCAGGCAACAGGATGAAGAATGCCAGTAAAAATAATGATTTTCTCATACTTCATACATCACGGTGTGAGGTCATTGCGCCTATAGTAAGGCAATTGCGCTATTCTAGGAATAATATATTGATTTTTATGAATATTAACTTCTAAGAAAGATATTCGTTATTTGTAACAAATTGATAAGAATCGGAAAAACTATATAGCACAATTGCCCTGGTGCCTATCGATAAGCCGTTACGGGTAAGTGTTAGGCCGATAAAATGAACTTATTCCCCAGGTGGTTACAAAAGTTGTTGCGCGTAGGCCTTTTGCTCGGATGTCAAACGGCTTGCGACTTTGTCCCGCATGATTTGAGCATCTCCATCACCTTGATTTGCTGACCGGGAGAACCAAACGTAGGCCATGACCAAATCTTTCGGTATTTCCTCATGACCCTCAAAATACATGACCCCGAGATTGAACTGTGCCGGTGCATAATTTTGCGCAGCGGCTTTTTGATACCACTTCAGTGCTTGTTGGAAATCTTGACGGACACCTTGACCCTCGACATACATAACGGCCAAATTAACCTGAGCAGGCGCATAGTCTTGTTCAGCCGCTTGTTGATACCAAGTTGCTGCTTCTTGCAGAGACAGAGTATCGTTATTTTGCTCGTACATCATTCCTAAGTTGAATTGAGCTAACGCATTGCCTTGGTCCGCTGCTTTGCGATAATACTTGAGCGCTTCCTGAAGATCCCGAGGTACGCCTTGACCTTCAACATACATAACCCCCAGGTTAAGGTACGCTACTGTATCTCCCTGTTGGGCAGCTTCGTGATACCAAAACAGTGCTTCCTGAAAATCCTGAGCGACTCCTAAACCCTCGGCATACATCGCTCCGAGATTGACTTGTGCCGAACTATTACCCTGTTTGGCCGCCTTAAGGTACCCTTTGACGGCCTCTGGGTAGTCGCCCATCTCATAGCTGTCCTCTCCTTTTTGGAAATCCTGCTGGGATTTCACAGTATCCTGTTTGCTAGCAGCTCCCTTTCTTTTTGCTCGGGTCTTGGCGCTTTGTATATCCTCAAAGCGCATCTTACGGTGGCGGTAACGTCTTCTAGCCTGATAAATCACTCCTCCCAAGATCATCAGAATGATGCCGCAGATTTTTGCGATGATTATATCAATGCTGATAATCGCGAATACTCCGACCAGCATGTAGGCATATGGTAGGACTTCGTAAATCGGTCNNTTTATCTCCGGGCAGCGCTTAATGGATTCTTGTTTATTTTATATTAATTCATTGATTTAAAAATAATTATAAGAAAAAACCTAAGAAATCGTCTAATTAAGCATGAAATTTATCCTTATTTGACAAATGCAGCAAGGTAGATCACAGGGATCTCTAACTGAATAGAGTTTCGAACAAACTTGATTGCTTGCCCTCCAAGGATTTCATGTTCTACTTCCCCAACGAAAAGTAACCCAATGTCAGCCAATGCTCCCAAGACGACTTATCTCAAAGACTATACCCCACCCCATTACCGCATTTCAGAAGTCGCTTTGCGATTTGAACTGGGTGAAGACTTCACCACGGTATATTCCCAACTGCATATCCTCCGTGCTGAGGCTACACCTGCTGGCACGCCATTAACGCTGGACGGTCAACACCTGGAGCTGGTTGCACTGAAACTCAATGGACAACTGCTCGCTGCTGACAGTTATCAATGCGATGCTGATCAGTTGACCTTACTGGATCCACCCGCCGAGTTTGAATTAATCGCCGTAACACGCATTCGCCCTCAGGACAACGCTGCCCTGGAAGGGCTCTATCAATCCAGCGGCAATTTCTGCACCCAATGTGAAGCTGAAGGCTTCCGTCGCATTACCTATTTTATTGACCGCCCGGACAACATGGCGGCCTTTACCACGACGATCGTTGCAGACCAGTCCCGCTACCCAGTGCTGCTGTCCAACGGCAATCTTGTCGACCATGGCAAGCTAGACGATGGCCGTCACTGGGCAATTTGGCACGATCCCTTCCCTAAGCCCTGCTACCTGTTTGCCTTAGTTGCCGGTCATCTCCAGGCTATCGAAGCATCCTTCACCACCCGTTCCAACCGTCAGATTACCTTGCGTATCTACGTCGAACCGGAAAACATCGACCAGTGTAAACATGCCATGTATTCCCTCAAACAGGCGATGGCCTGGGACGAGAAGCGTTTTGGCCTGGAATACGATCTGGATCTATATATGATCGTCGCTGTTGGTGATTTCAACATGGGTGCTATGGAGAATAAGGGCCTTAACATTTTCAATACTAAGTATGTACTGGCTAAACCAGAAACTGCCACCGATGCTGACTACCAGGGCATTCTGAGCGTTATTGGCCACGAATATTTTCACAACTGGACCGGTAACCGGGTCACTTGCCGCGACTGGTTTCAACTGAGTCTCAAGGAAGGGCTAACGGTATTTCGCGATCAAGAATTCTCCAGCGACCTCGGCTCACGCGGAGTCAAGCGCATCGAAGATGTGCGTATCCTGCGTAGTAATCAGTTTCCCCAGGATGCCGGGCCGATGGCCCATCCGGTGCGGCCGGATTCCTACATCGAGATCAATAATTTCTATACTGTCACCGTCTACAACAAAGGGGCTGAAGTTATCCGCATGATGCAAACCCTGCTGGGTCAGGATGGCTTCCGGCGAGGTATGGATCTCTACTTCCAACGTCACGATGGGCAGGCTGTCACCTGTGACGATTTCGTAGCAGCAATCGCTGACGCCAATGACGCTGATTTCACTCAATTTAAGCATTGGTATAGCCAGGCCGGCACCCCAGAATTGACGGTGAGCGACACCTATGATCCCACTGCCGGCCACTACATATTAACTATCCGGCAATCCTGTCCCCCAACCCCGGATCAATCACACAAGGAGCCGTTTCATATCCCCATAGCAATGGGTCTGCTGGATGCGAATGGACACGATCTACCTTTGCAACTCCTTGGAGAGAAGGAACCCCAGGGAACAAACCGGGTTCTGGAACTGCGTGAGATAGAGCACACCTTTCACTTCATTAACATATCTTCGCGACCGGTCCCCTCGCTCCTGCGTGGTTTTTCCGCGCCAGTGAAGATCAATAGCCCTGAGAGCAACGACGATTTGCGCTTCCGGCTAGCGCATGATAGCGACGATTTCAACCGTTGGGATGCTGGCCAGAATCTGGCGATTCGCGTGATCCTAGCCTTGGTTGAGGATCGACAACAAGGGCGGACATGGGCATTGCCAGAATCTTTCAGCGCTGCTTTTGGCCAAGCACTGACGTCAGGAGCAGATCCGGCACTATTGGCTCAGGTATTGACCATGCCCGGCGAAACCTGGCTAGCGGAACAGATGAGCGTGGTTGACGTGGACGGCATTCATGCAGCCCGGCGATTTGTCCAGCGCACGCTGGCTGAACGCTTGCGTGATCCATTGCTAACCGCTTACGAGACTCTGCAAAATGCCCTCTCCCTAACACCCTCTCTTCTCACAAACAAAGAAGAGGAAGGCATCGATGCCGCTGCTATTGGCCAGCGGGCGCTCAAAAACATCTGTCTGGATTATTTGATGCAACTGGATGAACCTGAATTACGCATCCGATGCGTCGAACAGTTCCATAACGCGAGCAACATGACGGATCAACTTGGGGCGCTGGCCCCGCTGATTAACAGTCATGGACCAGAGGGAAGCAAGGCATTGGCCGCTTTCTACGACCACTGGCAACACGAAGCATTGGTGGTGGACAAGTGGTTGACTTTACAGGCAACATCTTGCCAGCCTGGCACTTTAAACGTGGTCCGGAAACTCATAGCGCACGAAACCTTCAGCCTCCGCAATCCTAATAAGGTGCGAGCACTGATTGGTGCATTTTGTCAGACCAATCCGATCCATTTTCACGCCGCCGATAGCAGCGGCTATACTTTTCTAGCCGATCAGGTGTTGACCTTAAACGCCTTCAACCCGCAGATCGCGGCACGGCTGATGACTGCACTCACCCGCTGGCGTAAATACGACCCAATTCGCCAGGAGGGAATGCGCAGCCAATTGGAGCGAATCTTGACAGCGCCGGAATTATCGCCGGATGTCTATGAAATTGCCGCCAAAAGCCTGGGGGCAAAATAACTGGGTAAAATTTTATGCTGCACTGCAAAAAAAAGAGTTGACACCGGCTTTGCAGTATGCAAAATACACCCATCATGTTGCGATGCACAAAAAACACCGTTTGTTAACTTGATCATTCTTGAGAGGAGAATATCTCATGTCCACTGCCAATCCCTTCAACCCGTTCGCCAGCGTTGATTTCAGCAAGTTTGATATGAGTAAGTTCGATGTCACCAAGATGCTGGGTGACATGAAAATTCCTGGCTTTGACATGCAGGCGATCATGGAAGCTCAACGCAAGAACATCGAGGCGTTGACGGCTGCTAATCAAGCTGCCGTGCAGGGTATGCAGGCCATTGCGCAGCGCCAGGCGGAAATTCTGAGTCAAGCCATGAACGAGGTGTCGTCCATGGCTCAGCAGTTCTCCAGCGCTGGCAATCCACAGGAAATGAGCGCCAAGCAGGCTGAAGTAGCGCGCAAAGCTTTCGAACAGGCGCTGGCCAACATGCGCGAACTGGCTGAAATGGTTAACAAGTCCAATGCGGATGCGTTTGCCATTATCAACAAGCGCGTCACTGACAGCTTGCAGGAACTCAAGGCGCTGGTTGCCGCCAAGTAAGTAGGCAACCTTCGCGTTAATTTAAACCGGACAGGCCCGCACGGAATTTCCGTGATGGCCTGTCCGATTGTTTTTTTGGTTTTGGTTCGCGCGGCTGACGCCAAGGATGCAACATAAGCTAGAATTAAAGCGATTCAAGCGAACCACCATAAACGATGAGGAACGATGCATGGCCGAGCAAAAAAGCCCTGAACTTAAGATGCCAGAAGTTAAAATGCCTGATCCGGCACAGATGGCGCAGCTCTTTAGTCATATTGCTGAGAAGAGCCAGGTCATTGTGAAAGAATTTCTGAACCGTCAAAACACTGACGGTAAGCATGATATGCAAGACAGTATAGCTCTGGGCCGTTCCTTCATGGAATTGACCCAAAAGATCATGTCTGATCCAGCCAAACTGGCACAGGCGCAGATGGCACTGTGGCAAAATTATATGGATCTGTGGCAGAAAGCCTTGCCCGCCATGTTTGGCCAGCAACCAATGGAGACGGTATTCCGCGAGCAGAAAGGCGACAAGCGCTTCAAGCACGATGATTGGCAGGACAATGCCTTGTTCTCCTATATCAAGCAGTCTTACCTGCTGACTGCGGGCTGGATTCAGGACATGGTCGCCAACGTCGAAGGTTTCGACGAGAAGACCAAGAAAAAGCTCCAGTTTTATACCCGCCAATTCATCGACGCGATGTCGCCGAGCAACTTCGTGATGACCAATCCTGAAGTGCTGCGGGCCACCATTGAGTCTGGCGGCGAGAACCTGGTCAACGGCTTAAAAAACATGCTGGATGATCTTGAGCGCGGCAAGGGCAAGCTCAACATTCGGATGACCGACCTGAACGCCTTTGAACTAGGCAAGAACGTTGCTACTACGCCTGGCAAGGTCATCTATCAGAATGAGATGATGCAGCTTCTCCAGTACGATCCCAGTACGCCGGAGGTATTCAAAAAACCGCTGCTGATCTTCCCGCCGTGGATCAACAAGTTTTATATCATGGATTTGCGTCCCAAGAATTCGCTGATCAAATGGGCGGTTGATCAAGGATTTACTGTATTCCTGATGTCTTGGGTCAATCCAGACGAAAAGATGGCCGAAAAGGCTTTCGACGATTATTTGCGCGATGGTCCGCTGGCAGCGCTGGACGCCATTGAGCAGGCAACAGGCGAGCGTGAGGTCAATGCGCTGGGCTACTGCCTAGGCGGTACGCTACTAGGCATCACCAATGCGTATCTGGCAGCCAAGGGTACTCCACGCATCAGTTCCGGCACCCACCTGACCACCATGCTGGATTTCTCACAACCGGGTGAACTGGAAGTGTTCATCGAAGAAGAGCAGATTGCCTCGCTAGAAAAACGCATGGCAGTCAAAGGCTATCTTGATGGCAGCGAAATGGCGACGACTTTCAGTATGTTACGCGCCAATGATCTAATGTGGTCCTTCTTCATCAACAATTACTTGTTAGGTAAAGATCCATTCCCCTTTGATCTGCTCTATTGGAACTCGGATTCCACCCGGATGCCGGCGAAGATGCATAGTTTCTACTTGCGCAACTTCTACCAGCATAACCGGCTGAAAGAGCCGGGCGGTATTTCCCTGCTAGACACGCCGATTGACCTGAGACAGATCAAAGTGCCAACCTACTTCCTGTCGGCGATTGAAGACCACATCTCACCGTGGACATCCAACTATGCAGGTACGCTTTTGCTCAACGGCCCGGTGCGGTTCGTGCTAAGCGGTTCCGGTCATATCGCCGGCCCGATCAATCCACCTGCCGCCAACAAGTATTTCTACTGGACCAACACCAAGCAACAGGTAGCGGATCCAAATGAATGGCTCAAAGATGCCAAGCAGACAGAAGGCTCATGGTGGCCAGATTGGTACAAATGGTTGAGCAAGAATTCGGGCGAGAAGATACCCGCGCGGGTACCAGGCACTGGCAAGCTGCCAGTGATTGAAGATGCGCCAGGTTCGTATGTGAAGCTACGGCTGGCTAAATAATAACATCGGTTGGGTTGCTGTCTTTTTAGCACACCCAACAAGGATGTTGTTGCAAGATCAAAAAACGGCCGCTGTGAAAATGGCGTCCGTTTTTCTATGGGCAAACTGGATCTTTAGTAATTCTCATTAATGATTTCATCCACAGTCAAAAGAATTGGGCTACTCTGATGAATCACCATCAAGATGGGGATTCCTGCTGAAAAAGACAGGGGCTTTACGTCAGCGCTCTCAAGCGGTATTCTTAATAAAGTAAGTGTTCGTGTATCCAGTATTACTGGAGAGATGGCCGAGCGGCTGAAGGCGCTCCCCTGCTAAGGGAGTATGGGGTTAAAAGCTCCATCGAGGGTTCGAATCCCTCTCTCTCCGCCAATTTGCGCATCATGTGATTTGACATCACTCGCCTTATCCCAGATAATTCGCGCCCTTCTTTGAGAATGCGCCCGTAGCTCAGTTGGATTAGAGCACCAGACTACGAATCTGGGGGTCNNCGTAGCTCAGTTGGATAGAGTACCTGGCTACGAACCAGGTGGTCGGGAGTTCGAATCTCTCCGGGCGCGCCAAAAACAATCGGCTAGATCAATCAGATCTGGCCTTTTTTGTTTTCCGGCATTTCAACACCATTGAGAACTTCTAATCCTTAATATGTTCTTGGCTCCGGCTTCATCAGGGAATTTCATAGGAAAACTGCTGCAGGTATAAACAGGCATCACCCTCTCGGAGCTGCCACTCTGCGTAACAGGTCGCCGAGCACTTCATCAACCTGCGCTCCTTCCATCTCGTATTCTGCAGCCAATGTTAGCCGATGACGCAAGGCGGGCTTAGCGATGCTCTTGACATCGTCTGGGGTGACGAAATCACGGTTATTTAACAAGGCATGGGCGCGAGCGGCACGAATCAGGGCGATGCCCCCGCGCGGCCCAGCGCCAATGGCAAAGCCCGGTGTTTTACGAGTTGCCGCTACCAGCCGTACCGCATAGTCTAGAACTGTATTATCCAGATTCAGCCGGGCTGCGATCCGTTGCAAGTTCAACACCGCTTCAGGATCAGCCACGGCCCTTACTCGCGATACATCCAGCTTGTCGCCGACCTGTCCACCGGTCACCAGTTGCAGCAGCGCGGTTTCTTCTTCGACATCGGGGTAGCCGATCTGAATTTTTAGCAGAAACCGGTCGAGTTGTGCTTCCGGCAGCGGATAAGTACCTTCATGCTCAATGGGATTTTGGGTAGCCAGCGTCATAAACGGTGGCGGCAGCGGGAAGGACTGACCTTCAATGGTGACCTGTCCTTCCTGCATCACTTCCAATAACGCCGCTTGAGTCTTAGCTGGGGCGCGATTGATCTCATCAGCCAACAAGAAATGGCAAAACACCGGCCCCCGGCGGATTTCAAACCGTTCCTCACGCAGGTTGTACAGGGCATGGCCAGTCACGTCGCTAGGCATCAGGTCGGCGGTAAATTGGATGCGGGCGAAACGCGCATTGACGCAGGCGGCCAGCGCTCGCACCAACAAGGTCTTGCCCAATCCCGGCACACCTTCGATCAGGACATGACCGGCAGCGCTTAGGGCAATCAATACTTGGTCAACCACCGCTTGCTGGCCGATTAGCACTTGGCTGATTTCACCGCGCAGGGTTTGCAGAAAATCCCCCGCCCATTGTAATTCAGTGCTGGAAAGCGGGTTTACGGTCGCAGCAGGAGAAGTTTCACTCATCGGGGACGGTTGATCCGTTGCAATGTTTGTAGGGTTTGCATCAGGTCGCGTTCACTCAGCGGCTGGTCGGAATGCGTCAACAGCGTAATATCAGATGGTGAGCCAGGCTGACGGCGTTCGACTTGGCGCAAGGTATAGTGGCGAGCAGCTTGGAGCAACACCGGTCCGGCACCCTGCCGCCATAGAAACCGGGCACTCGCTCGCAAGTGCTCTGCCAATCGCCGCTGTTCGCCGGAACGAGGAACCTGCAACGGCCCTAGCCGCTGACTGAAGCTCCACAGCACCGCCAGCAGGGTCAAAATCAACCCGATGAGAGGCATCCAAGCATATTGCCATAGCAGTTGCATCAATGACGGCGTAAGCATCCGGTATTGCAACCAGATTTCACCACTAGGATGGCCCTGTTGGAGCAGGGCCCATAGAAAATCTGCATGGTCATATTGGGTCAACCGGTCATTAGTGAATAGACTGAGGTCTGTCAGCAGCGTGACCTGCCCTTCACCCCATTGAACGAGCTGCCAGAAAGCATCATGCAGTTGCAAGCCAGAGCGGAAGCGAACCTGCAACGGCGGCATTGCTTCGTTCAGTTTAACGGGAACCGGCTCGGCGCCTGGGTTCTCGATACGCTGGCTGTAGATTTCGAGGAGATTGAGCAGGTGATCAAATCCCTGACCCGGTTCATAAGCGTGTTGCACACTGATCAACAGATGTCCTCCCTGATCAACCCAGTCCAGCAACCGTTGGCTATCAGCGGCGCTGAGCGCGTAGCTGGGGATGGCGACAAGCAAAGTAGCCCTGGTATCCAGCGGGTAGGGTAGCTCATCCAGGCGACGCACACTGTGAATGGTGCGGCCCAATCGAGTCAACAGCCGGTCTGCCAAGTAAAATGGATTGCGCCGGGCGGCTTCGTCATAGCCGGTATAAATTTCTTCGCGGCGCTGCACCAGATTCTGGCTCAGCCACAGCAACACGCCGCTGGCGCTGAGCAGTGCTAGCAGGATCAGAGGTATTAGCCATAACCGGCGGCGGGTCATGCAGGCAATGCTCCGGCCGCAGCGAAATGCCGGGGCCATTCCAGACATAAGCTGCGGGCATCGGCCTCATCCGGTATGCGATGCGCATAGGCGATGGCTTGCCAGGCACGGGTCAGGCGGCGCAGAAAACCGAGCAGTTCAGGATTGGCCAGTTGCGCCACGGCCAGCCGCAGACAATCATCCTCGGTCGCGCTCGACCGTACTGGGAGACCGTGCTGGGCCGCTAACCCGGCCAGACTACCTTGGTATAACAAGCGTAACGCTTCGCGCGGCTGCCCTTCGGTCCACAACCGCCAGGCGGTATCACCCAGCCCAGCATCGGGCGGGATAGTGATTTCATTGCGGCCTTGAACAAGGCGTGGGCCGGATTGAGCAGCCCGCTGTCTAGCGCGGGTGAAGGCACGCGGCGTGCGGCGCCATAACCACCAGCCCGCCACGGCGATGAACAGCCCGACGGCGAGCCAAAGGAGTAATTCAATCGTTGCTGCGAACCACTGGCCTGGACGGGGATCAGGTGGTGAACGGGGAGGAGACTCTGTACTGTTATCGTCTCGCCACCGCCAGCGTTCCTGCACTTGGCAAACGTGCAATTCCGGCTCCTTGAGGGTCTCGGCTAGCGCTTGTTTGATGGAACTGCCGGCCTGGGCCAATTCCACCTCGCGCACACGACGCTGTTCGCAGAGCGGGTTCATCAGCGATTCCTCTATCGCTGGTGGAGGAGGATTGGAGCGGGAAGGCGCCTCGGCAGCAAAATTTTCCAATGGGATCATTAGCAAACCCAATCCTAACGCCAGCATCGCCAATCCGGCCGCCACCCGTCCCGCCGGCGCCAATCGTGCCGCCATCTTGCGGAAACCAAGTTCCAGATCCCAGGCTTCTAGCCAGGCCCGGCGGTTAAGATACAGGGTAAAACCGGCAGCAACATAGAACGGTTCGACCAGACTCAGCCCACAGAAACCCACGACATTCAGCCAAAGCTGTCCCCATTGGCTGCTATCATCGAGTAGATCAAAAAACTCCAGCGCAATGAAATCGGGAGTCAACATCCACACCAAAGCGATCAGCGCGAAATCCAGGGCGATTTCCAGGTGCAGGCCGACCACGGTTAACCATATCGCTGCTCCCCGGCTTGGGTAGCTTAAGTCACGCAACCGCTGGCGGCGTACCTTGCCAGCCAGTCCTTCCAGTTGCGTAACCGGTAAGGTGAATGAACGGGCAACATCCAAGCGGCGCCAAGTCAGCGCAGCGAACGCCTGCCGGCGCAGCAATAATCCTGGCAATGCCCGCCAGAACTGGCGGCGGTCCGGCGGGTCTCCAAACAGAGCATAGCTGAGGATATACAGCGGCGGGCGATCCAGCAGGGGTTTCAACCACCACATCAGCCACGGCGCTAACCACCAGTGTCCCCAGCACACCAAATGCAACAGCATAAACAGCGGCAGCGCCACAGTGAACCAGGCCGCATAGATGGAACCCAGCCACTGACGAACCATCACCATACCCAAATCCGTTGCTTCCCAGGCATTGCGCCGGCGCAGTTCAGCGGCGATGGTTTCAAGAGGCACGACGGCCCGCCCGCGTCAGATAGAGGATGATCAGCAGCCAGCCGGAAGCGCCAACCGCATACTTGATGCCCGCCGGAATCGCCTGGTTGGAGGACCAAAAGGCTTCGATGAATGCCGCCAACACCAGGAGTGCAACCACGCCAAGAATCAGCCGGACGCCGCCCGTTGCCGCCTGCCGCAAAGATTCTGCTCGACGCAACCGGCCCGGCGCAAGGATGGCCCAACCCATTTTCAACCCCGCTACTCCAGCCAGCACGATACCCGTCAATTCAAAAGCGCCATGACCGGCAATGAATGTATAGAAGGTCTCGATAAACCCTTGCGCGGTGAGATAACCGGATACCGCACCGATGAACACACCGTTCAGTAGCAACATGAAAGCAGAACCGATACCGAGCAGCACCCCACCGGCGAAAGTGCGAAAGCCCAGGCCGATGTTGTTATGAATGTAGTAGCCAAACATCGCCAGATCGGTTGAGGCATCGCGATCGCCAGCCGCTTTGCCGGGCGAGTACATGGCTTCGAGGTCAGCGACTGATTCCGGCGATAGTAGACTGTAGATCAATTCCGGAGCCTGGTAGACCGCCCAGCCCATGCCAAGCAGCGGCAGATAGAACAGCGCCGCACACAGCCAAAATAACCTGGCGTCGGCGCGCACCCGTTGCGGAAAATCCGTGGTTAAAAAGTCCAGAACTACTTGCCAGCGCCGTTGTGGCGCACGATAAATCTGCTGGTAAGCGCGCAAAGCCAATTGGTTTAACCGCGCCACCAGTGAACCGCTGTAACGCCGGCTCCGGGCAATGGCCAACTGCTGGCAAAGCTGGCGGTAAGCCGCAGGCAGTTCGACGACCGGCAAGGGAGTCACCCTGAGCGCATTTTTCGGCGGGGGCTGTCGTTCCAGATGATCCAGTTGAGCAGCGAATGCCTGCCAGCCAGCGGTATAACGATCTTCAAACGGGCGTTGCTTCATGTCGGCTCTCCCGCCAGCCAGCGCGCATGGGCGCACAATCGTTCGACACCGGCTACACCATATAGTCCAGTTTGACGGGCCAGCAGGTCCGCTAATTCCGCCTGCCGTTCCGGGTTGAGGGTGGTGCTACGCTCAGCGAAGTCGATGAGTAGTTGCTGTTCAGCGGTATTGAGCGGGAAGGGGGGCGGCAACGCGCGACCGGGCGGTAATTGGGGCATAGCGGCCGCCGGGTCGCGATAAATGACCATCGTGCCGGCAGCGAGATCACCCAGCCGCTGGAAATTACGATTACAAAGCATGGCAACCAGCCCGAAGCCATACAGCAGAGGCAAGAAGTCGACCGCTCGCAGCAGGTTGCGAATCAGCGCCCCCGGCCAATCCACCGGAGTACCGTTCGCGTGGATGACTTTGAGACCCAAGGCCTTCTTGCCAGGTGTAGCACCGCCCGCATAGACCTCGAACAGCGCCGGGTAGAACCACTCGGTCAGAAACAGAGCAATCAGCCACAGCCCCATCCCGCCTTCCCCCAGCATCGCCAGCACCATGAGCAGTACCCACAATGCCCCGTAACGAATCAGGCTATCCATGCTCCAGGCCAATACCCGCGCCACAGGTCCGGCTACCCGCAAGCTTAATTCAATGCCTTCGGGGGTTTCAACGTGGCGGAGGGTGTCCAAAAAGACCGGCGTCGGTGAGCGCGTTGACATGGAATTAAGGGTAGCAATTTTGTCAACACAAGGCACGAATTAGGCGTTGGGAAGACGACCGGCCGTTGTGGGTGTTGCGTTGCGGCTAACCAAACCGGCTTCTACAATACAGGCAAACTGAAACTGGGAAATGACATGAATAACCCTAGCCCCTACCAACCCCCTCGTGGCGCCATCACCCCCACCTCATCCAAGGAATTTGGTGAAGTCAAGATTCTCTCTGCTCAAGGCCGGTTAGGCCGGGTCCGCTACATTGGTTATTCGGTAGGCATAGGATTACTGGTCAATCTGATACTCGCATTGATCGGAGGTTTAGCCGCTTTTCTACAGCAGGGCGGTAGCGCGGAATCGATGGGTATGCTGACAGGCAGCATCATGATCGTGCTCGGCATCGCGGCGCTGGCTGTCTCGATTCTGCTGACCATTCAACGTCTGCACGATTTCAACGCCAGCGGCTGGTGGTCAGTGCTGATCATCGTGCCCTTGGCTAATATGGTGCTGTATCTGATCTTGCTGATCATGCCCGGTACCCAGGGACCGAACCGCTTCGGCAACCCACCCCCGCCCAATACTCTTGGCGTTACCCTTCTGGCGCTGATTTTGCCACTGATTTTCGTAATGGGCATCATCGCCGCCATCGCCATTCCTGCCTATATGGATTATATGGAGCGCACCCGGGAGGCGACGTCTAACAGCGCGCCGTTACAAGAATGAGTGTCACCATCAATCTTGGTCAAGCAATTCATGCCTTATCGGACGCGCTCGATCTGGTTGGCGTTGATGAGGTCTTCCACGGCAAGCGGGTCGGGTTCATGGCGCTCCAGTGCGGCCGCGACCTGGACCTGTGCGAGCCAGAACTGGAAGATCTATTCCATGCTGGGCTGTTGCATGACTGCGGGGTGTCATCTACGCATGTGCATCGCTGCCTGATCGATAAAATCGATTGGGAAGATGTAGAGCTTCATTGCGTTAAAGGTAGCGAATTGCTGGGCCAATTTTCGCCGCTGGCCCCTCTGAAAAACATTGTCCGGTATCACCATACCCATTGGGATGCATTCCCGAGGCTGGACATCCCCCGGAACACCGCCCGGCTGGCCAATCTGATCTATCTGGTGGACCGGGTCGATGCCTTGGCCATCCCTCATTACGAGAGCGATCTTTTGCTCGCTCGACACACGATTCGCGATACGATCTGGCGGTTGAGCGGCTCCTGCTTCGCACCGGATTTAGTAGCCCTCTTCATGGATCTCTCCGGCAACGAAGCCTTTTGGCTCAGCCTAGAGCCTCGCCATTTGATTCGCTCTATTTATGAGCGGAAGTGGGAATCTCAAATGGTGCCGGTTACCTTCCCGGAGCTGAAGCAGCTGGCATTGCTATTTGCCCGGGTCGTGGACGCCAAAAGCCCCTACACCATGGAACATTCACTGGGAACAGCGCGCCTGGCGCGATTTCTGGCAGAACGGGCTGGATTGGCGATCGAAACCTGTGAAAAGATCGAAGTAGCGGGACTATTGCACGATTTGGGGAAGCTGCAGGTACCCGATGAGATTCTGGACAAGCCCGGCACACTGACCCGTGAGGAACGGGCGATGATCCAGCGCCACAGCTTTGAGACTTATCAGATCCTGCACAGGATTGCCGGTCTGGAAGACATCACTATTTGGGCGGCTTACCATCATGAAACTCCGGACGGGCGAGGTTATCCCTTTCACCGGCGTGGTGCCGATCTAACGATAGAGATGCGGATCATTGCGGTATCCGATGTATTCCAAGCGCTGGCGCAGCACCGTCCTTACCGTAAGCCACTGTCTCCAAATGAGATTCTTGAGATGCTAGAAAGCTTCGTCCGCCAAAATCATCTCGATAGCGAGGTGGTCGCGCTGGCTGGACGGCATCTACAGGCAAGCTGGCAAGCTGCTACCGGCGTGGAGTCATTCGATGAGTTGTCCCGTCAGCCGAGGTAAACAGCGCCAAAAAACCTATCCCTGCAAATTCCTAAATGCCGTCAATTCCACCAACTGCAACGCTCCAGCGGCCCGCACCGGATTGGTGCTATAAGGCGTTATCCCCAGTAATGGCGCTTCCAAACGAGCACATAAGGTCTCAATATTGGCCTCAAAGCGGCCCATGGCTGGATCAATCCGGTTGGCGACCCAGCCTGCAAACCGCAGCCCTCGAACTGCAATTGCTTCGGCGGTCAACAGCGCATGATTAAGGCAGCCCAAGCGCATGCCAACCACCAGAATGACCGGAAGATCGAGTGCCACTACCAGATCAGCTGCGTCGAAACGTTCGTCAAGTGGCACCCGGAATCCGCCAACACCCTCCACCCAAACCACTTCGGCCAATTCCTGTAATTGTACGAACGCCGCCTGAATCGTCGCCAGGCCGATGGGCCGGCCTGCTTCCTGAGCAGCAATATGCGGCGCAATAGGCGGGATATACAGGAAAGGATTAACCAGCGGCAAAGGTGGCTGGATGGAACTAGCGGCCAGCAATTGCGTGACATCGCCATTGCGTCCGTCATCCTCAACACCTGCTGCGATAGGCTTCATGCCAACGGTTGTTAGTCCCAACTGACGAGTTGCATGCAAGAGGGCGCAAGTCACATGGGTTTTACCCGCACCTGTATCGGTGCCTGCGACAAAAAATGCCTGTTTCATTGGATCTTTCTACTCTCATCCTCGCTCAATTTCAAAAGACAAGGAGGCTAGATTACGATCATGGCGCTCATCAATGACTGGCCCATGGGCAATCAGCCAGACCACATCGTAAGTCAATGGCAGTCCCTCGGGTTCCCGCAACCGTTCGTAGCGTGCGGTCACTGCCTGCCAGGCGGCACGTCCAAAAGGTCTGGGCCGGCGCTGTTCCACCTCGCGAGCGCCCACCGCCTTGACACGGCGCAATAAAGTTCGCAAATCAGGATAATGCCGACGCACCGCTTGCCGCTGCCAAATGTTCACCACCCAACCACCCCTCTGGCACTTTGTCAATAATCGCTCGGGTGCCGGAATGGCTAGCACGTGACTGTAATCATCGATCTCAGCAAAAGCATGTCGCAACTCGGGAAAATTATTCGTTCCCAGTGTCGCTACCGCCAGCACCCCGCCAGGCCGGAGTACTCGTCCGGCCTCGACCAGACACCGCATCGGATCGTTCCATTGCCAAGCCAAGCTGGACCAGTACAGGTCGAACCGCTGGTCAGTGAACGGTAATGTCTCAATATCGGCACAAACCAGCATCGTCGTCTGGGGGCAATGAATACGCGAGGCTATCAACATGCCAGGGGCAAAGTCAGCCAAAATGAGTTCGGCACACGGCCAACGCCGCTTCAGCCACCACACGCCATAACCGGTGCCACAACCAGCATCTAAAATGGTTTTGGGTTGGAAGTGAATGCCAGTCTGCTCGAAATACCCCGCCAGCCGGTCGCACACTTCACGCTGCACGTCAGCGGCTTCATCGTAAGTCGCCGCCGCTTGATCAAATGCCTGGCGAATACGTTTTTTGGCCGGCAATACAGGGGGAATGCTCAACATCAGGTAACTTTATTCCCTCTCTTATGAGAGAGGGTTGGAATGAGTCGTCTACGCAGCATGGTCAACGCAATCTCTTAACGCAGCCAGCAAAGCATCGACCTGGGCCGCCGTATGCGCTGCCGACAGGGAAATCCGCAACCGGGCTGTACCGATAGGCACAGTAGGCGGGCGAATGGCCGGAACCCACAGACCTTGCGCCAATAGGCGTTCTGCTAGCGCTACTGCAGCTTGGTTATCCCCAATCACCAACGGTTGAATTGCTGTCAGCGAGGGCAACAATCGCCAAGGCAAACCGTCGAGTCCTGTTCGCAATCGCGCGATCAACGCTTGCAGATGCGCCCGCCGGTCATCGCCAGCAACTATCAGTTCTAGGCTAGCCAACAGCGCAGCAGCAATCACTGGACTGGAAGCAGTGGTAAAAATGTAAGGCCGCCCGCGCTGCATCAGCCATTCGATCACACGCGGGTCACCCGCAACAAATGCTCCAGAAACACCTGCCGCCTTGCCTAACGTACCCATCAGAATCAAGCGGGGCGATGCAGGAAGGGCAAAATGCGCCAGACTGCCTCGCCCGTTTGGACCCAGAACGCCGAACCCATGTGCATCATCAACCACCAGCCAAGCATCAAACCGCTCTGCCAGGTCAAACAGTTCCGGCAGTGGCGCGAGGTCGCCGTCCATGCTAAACACCGCATCCGTCAGAATCAGCTTGCGCCGTGCCCGGTTGTGCGCCAGCCGGCCGGCCAGCCAGTCCAGATCGCCATGCGGATAGCGGATATGTTCAGCACGCGCCAGCAGCGCTGTGTCGATCAGCGAAGCATGATTGAGCCGGTCGGCGAAAATAGCGTCATGGCGATCGACCAGCACTGGCACGATCGCCAGATTAGCCATGTAGCCAGTAGTGAAATACAGTGCTCGCTCCCGGCCAACGAACACAGCCAACCGTTCCTCCAACTCCGCGTGGGGGCGCAAATGACCGCTGACTGCATGCGATGCGCCGCTGCCGACGCCCCAATGGGCAGCAGCTTCCTGCGCCGCAGCGATGAGCGCCGGATGATTGGCCAATCCGAGATAATCGTTGCTGCAAAAGGCGATCAGCCGTTGACCATCGATAACCGCTTCTGGACCACAAGGCGCATCCAGTGTCCGGCGCCGGCGCAGCAAACCTTCATCTGCCAACTGAGCAAGACTGGTTTCCAGTTCGTCCCAGATCATGCCAGCGCCGCATCCAGCGCCGCAACCGCTCGTTCCGCAAGCAGCGCCGCTTCGTCATCATCGAGAATATAGGGTGGCATGAAATAGACTGTCGTGCCGAGAGGGCGAAGAAAGATCTCGCGCGCCAGCGCCTCGCGATAGAAGCGCAGCCGGAAATCAGAAAGGCCGGTGGCGATATCCACCGCCCAGATCATGCCGCGCCGGCGAAAATGCTGGCTCCGGGGATGCTGCGCCAAGGGTTGAAGCATTTGGTTAAACCGCTCGGCAAATTTCTGGTTACGCGCCACGACGTTGTCCTCGGCGAAAATATCCAGAGTGGCCAACGCCGCTCGGCAGGCCAGTGGATTGCCGGTGAACGAGTGGGAATGCAAAAAACCGCGCGTCACGGCATCGTCGTAGAATGACGCATACACTGTGCCGGTCGTCAGCGCCACCGACAGCGGCAGATAGCCGCTGGTCAAGCCTTTGGACAAGCAGAGGAAATCGGGGCGGATGCCGGCCTGCTCATGGGCAAACAGCGTCCCGGTGCGGCCAAACCCGGCCATGATTTCATCGGCGATCAGATGCACCTGATACCGGTCGCACAGGGCGCGGGCCAGCCGCAGATACTCGGGATCGTACATCACCATCCCACCGGCACCCTGCACCAATGGCTCGACGATCAGGGCAGCAACCGAAGCATGGTGTTCGACCAGTACCGCTTCCAGCCCTGCCGCTGCCCGATGGGCGACATCAACGGCGGTTTCTCCGTCTGCTGCTTGACGCGCATCGGGAGATGGTACCGTGATAGCATGACGCATCAACGGCCCGTAGGCTTCCTTGTAAAGCTCGACATCGCCGACCCCCAGCGTCCCGAGGGTTTCACCATGATAGCTGCCAGTCAGGCAGAGAAACTGGTTTTTCTCCGGCTGATCCTGGTTACGCCAATAGTGAGATGACATTTTCAGCGCAATTTCCACCGCCGAGGAACCATCCGAGGCATAGAAACAGTGGCCCAGCGCGCCGCTGGTCAGTGCCGACAGCCGTTCCGACAGTTCCACCACCGGTGCGTGAGTGAAACCGGCCAGAATGACATGCTCCAGCCGATCCAGTTGATCGCGGATGGCCGCATTGATGCGTGGGTTGGCATGACCAAATAGATTCACCCACCAGGAACCGATAGCATCCAGATAACGCCGGCCCTCGAAATCGTACAACCAGGCACCTTGACCGCGGGCGACCGGCACCAGCGGCAAAGCGCCGCTGTCGTGCCATTTCATCTGGGTGCAAGGATGCCAGACTGCCTTCAGGCTACGGTTTAGCCAATCGGTGTTGGTCGCCATCGCTGATGATCTGCTCTCAGCCATCCTGATTAATGCGCGCGATCAACTCGGCCAATACAGCCTCTGCCTTATCGTGATCGATTTGGCAGGTGCCAGCATTTTCATGACCACCGCCGCTGTAGCGCAACATTAACTCGCCGATATTGGTTTTTGAAGTCCGGTTCAGAATCGACTTGCCGGTAGCAAACACCGTATTCTGCTTTTGAAAACCCCACATCACATGGATCGAGATATTCGTTTCCGGGAACAACGCATAAATCATGAAGCGATTGGTGGCCCAGATAATTTCTTCGTTGCGTAGATCGAGAACGACCAGATTATTATGCACCGTGCTACAGCGTTGGATTTGTTCCCTGGCCTTGGGGGCGTGTTCAAAATAGATCCCCACCCGTTCCTGGACATCGGGCAATTCCAGGATGTCGTCAATACCGTGACTACGGCAATAGTCGATGAGATTCATCATCAACTGGTAGTTGGAAATCCGGAAATCGTGAAATCGCCCTAAACCGGTACGGGCATCCATGAGAAATGAGAGCAATTCCCAACCCTTGGGTTCGAGAATGTCTTCCCTGGAGAACTGGGCGGAATCCGCCTTGTCCACCGCAATCATCATAGTGTCGCTAATTGCTGAAAACCGGGCTTTGCCGCCGTAGTAATCGAACACGACCCGGGCCGCTGAAGGCGCGTTAGGGTCGATGATGTGATTGTCATACTCTTCGTTGCGTAGAACTTCCGACGAATGATGATCAAATGCGAGATGTACGCCAGGCACATAAGGCAGGTTGGTGGTAATGTCGCGACCGCTGATTTCGATCTTGCCATCCTGCATGTCCTTAGGATGCACGAATTTGATGTCGTCGATCAGTTTCAGCTCATTCAGTAAAACCGCACAGACCAAGCCATCCATATCACTGCGCGTGACTAGGCGGAATTTGTCAGTCATCAGTCACTCCATTTTCATGCATGGATTTGGATAGTGAGTAGAGCAGGTTAAGCATTAACCGTAACCTGCCACAACCGGGATTTCCTCAACGGCGGGTTGCGCTTCGCTAACCTGCCCACGTCCTACATTCTAGTCGCTGGCCAGTCGAGGCAGGCCGGACACTGCCTTGATCTTTGACTTCTCAGACGCCATGTAAACCCAACTTCTCGAACAGCACGTTATCGCGGGGTGTCTGTGGGTTGCTGGTGGTCAGCAAATGATCGCCGTAGAAGATCGAGTTGGCACCTGCCAGGAAACACAGTGCTTGTTCGGCCTCGCTCATCTGTTCCCGTCCAGCAGACAGACGCACGTAGCTGCGCGGCATGGTGATACGAGCAGCGGCGATGGTGCGGGCGAATTCAAAAATGTCAATCGGATCGCTGTTGCCCAATGGTGTTCCGGGAATCGGCACCAGATTATTGATGGGCACCGACTCCGGCGGTGGATCAAGATTGGCCAGCTTGGAAATCAATCCGGCGCGATGCTGGCGCGTTTCGCCCATACCGACAATGCCGCCGCTACAAACTTTCAATCCAGCCGCACGCACACTTTGCAAAGTATCCAGCCGGTCTTGGTAAGTATGCGTGGTGACGACATCCCCGTAAAACTCTGGAGCAGTATCAAGATTATGGTTGTAGTAGTCCAGCCCAGCCTCCTTTAACTGATCGGCTTGGCCGTCCTTGAGAATGCCCAGGGTCACGCAAGTTTCCAACCCAAGTGCTTTGACGGCGCTGACCATCTCCATGACGGCCGGCAAATCCTTTTCCTTGGGACCGCGCCAGGCTGCGCCCATGCAGAACCGGCCAGCACCTTGTTCTTTAGCTGCTTTGGCTGCCGCCAATACCTCTTCGGTGGACAGCAGGCGCTGTGTCTCTAATCCCGTCTGGTAGCGTTTGGATTGTGAGCAGTAGCCGCAATCTTCGGAGCAATTGCCCGTTTTGACCGACAGCAGGGTCGAACGCTGTACCGCGTTGGGATCAAAATTCTCACGCAGGGCCTGCTGCGCTTGGAACATGAGGTCAGAAAAGGGCAACTCAAACAGCGCCAGCACCGCATCCACGGTCCAGGCCGGGGCGTGGAAAATGGGTTGCTGCGCGGGTGAAAGAGGTTGAGAGAGAATCGCTGGGTTGTTCATAGGTTATGATTTCCGGGGAGGGTTCTAAAAGATTCTAACTGGTGCTTAAGATAACATTCCCGGCCTGAAAAACCACGCCGTGTTTGCCTTAGCCACCCGCCTCATTCTGAAGTTCGACCTTGCCGTAAACTTCCGTCAGCGCCAGTTCACAGTCAATCGATTGCAATCGCAGAGTGCTTTCCAGCCCGGTGCTTTCCGTCAACAGCCATTGCTGATCCGGTTGCCGCCGGCAGGATTCGATAGGGACATGACGCAATCTCCAAAAATTCGACCCAGGGCGCTGCCCTGGGATGCTTTTACATATTCGGATAATTAGGCCCATCGCCGCCTTGTGGTGTTACCCAGTGAATATTCTGGGTAGGATCCTTGATGTCGCAGGTCTTGCAGTGGACGCAGTTCTGGGCGTTGATCTGCAAACGGGGGTTATGTCCATCACCGTCCCGGACAATCTCATAGACCCCCGCTGGGCAATAGCGTTGTTCAGGCGCATCGTATAACGCTAGGTTAACCTGGATCGGTACTGCCGGATCCTTCAAAGTCAGGTGACAAGGCTGTTCTTCTTCGTGATTGGTGTTGGAGATGAACACCGAGGACAGCCGGTCAAAGCTGATCACCCCATCCGGTTTCGGATATTCAATCTTCTGACACTCGCTGGCCTTCTTCAGCTTGGCGTGATCCGGTTTATGATGGAAAGTCCACGGCGCCTTGCCTCGGAACAGGTAGGTATCGAGCGCTGAATAGGCAATGGCCGCCCACAATCCCCAACTGAACGACGGCTTGATGTTGCGCACCTGGTAAAGTTCTTCCCACAGCCAGCTTTGCCGCAACAACTCGGGATAGGCCGTTACTTCAACAGGACGGCCCTCCGCCATGAAGGCGGCGAATACAGCATCAGCAGCGACCATCCCGGATTTCATCGCTGTGTGGGTGCCCTTGATCTTGGGCATGTTCAGAAAACCCGCGGTATCGCCGATCAGCACACCGCCGGGGAAGGTCAATTTGGGAATGGACTGGATGCCGCCGGCGGAAATCGCGCGCGCGCCATAGGCAATACGCCGGCCACCCTCAAATGCCGGACGGATATCAGGATGCGTCTTGAAGCGCTGGAATTCCTCAAACGGTGACAAATGCGGGTTCGCATAACCCAGGCCGACCACAAACCCAACCGATACCTGATTATTCTCCAGGTGATACAGGAAAGATCCCCCATACGTGCTGGCGTCCAGCGGCCAGCCCACGGTATGGACGATCTTGCCCGGCTCATGTTTTGCCGGATCCACTTCCCACAATTCTTTGATGCCGATGCCATACGTCTGCGGGTCGACGCCCTCGCGTAAATTGAAGCGTTCGAGGAGAAGCTTGGTCAGCGAACCGCGGCAGCCTTCGGCAAACATCGTGTAACGGGCGCGCAGTTCCATGCCCGGTGTGAACTGGCCGGTCGGCTGACCTTCCCGGTCGATACCCATATCACCGGTGGCGACGCCGGCGACTACACCGTCATCATCGTAGAGCACCTCGGCGGCGGCAAAGCCGGGGTAGATTTCCACGCCCAGTTCCTCAGCTTGCTCAGCCAGCCAGCGGCATAGATTGCCCAAGCTGATAATGTAGTTACCGTGGTTGTTCATCTGCGGCGGGGTGGGCAAGCGGTACGAGGTCTCACGGGTCAGCAACAGGAAGCGGTCGTCGGCCGCTGGCGTGAGCATCGGCGCACCCCGCTCTTTCCAGTCCGGAATGAGTTCGTTGAGAGCACGGGGTTCTACGACCGCGCCGGACAGGATGTGCGCACCGACTTCAGAGCCTTTTTCGAGGACGCAGACATTAATGTCTTGGTTCTTCTCCGCAGCCAGTTGCTTCAAACGGATGGCTGCCGACAAACCGGACGGGCCAGCGCCCACGATGACCACATCATATTCCATACTTTCGCGTTCCACCGGTCACTCCTTAAATTCGTTTTCAGGTTTGGAGTTAGCAGGAAACGCCTGTTGGGGCGACCTTCCCGCGCTAAATGGGATTGTAAAGGCAGTTACTAGGAGTGGGTAGTCCACATCAGCCAGTTTTCTGATGTAACTGCTTTAATTAAAGGTAATTTTATTAAAAAGCATACCTAAATTCAGGAAATCTGATTATGCGGCGAGCGCCCGGCAACGGGCCGCGTAGCGGCGCCAGACAGCGGGTTCCGGCGTACAGATCAAACTGAGCAGGGCATCGTTAAGAATCACAGGAATCAATTCGTGCGCATTCTTCCGCGCCCAGCGCAGAAAACTGCGCAAGCGGCGGCGCAAACAAGCCCGCCAGAGTGCCGGCGGAATCAAATCTCCATGCTGTTCAGCGAATTTGCCCAAGGTGTCCCAGTTTGCCTCGAACATCATCCACTGGCGAAGGCTGGTGTTACTGCCATGCCGCCGGTAACCGGCCAACAAACCGGGAACCCGCGCTATGGCGTGATGGACAGACAAACGCAGCCAGCAGTCTAGATCCTCCAAAGGCAGATGTTCATCGAAGCCACCGATGGCTAGAAACGCTTCGCGGCGCAACGCTACAGTGGCATTGGCGACATCGTTATACCGGATCAGATGGAGATACGCCTGATGATCGGGACCGGGCAGCGGGCGTTTCCGGGTGGCGGACGACAGGATTTGTCCATTGACATCGATGAAATCCACGTCGGAATAGACCAGCGCCAAGCGCGGCTCATTCCAGCCGGCTATCGCCTGTTGCTGGATCTGAATCTTGTTGGGATAGAGCACGTCATCAGAGCCGAGCAAGTGGACCCATTCACCCCGGCAGGCGGCAATGGCACGGTTGGAGGCAGCGCTGACGCCACGGTTCGATTGATGGAGAAGGGTTAGACGCTCGAAGCGCCCGTCATGGTCAGCGGCAAAACGCTCGGCGACCGCTAGCGTATCGTCGGCCGAGCCATCATCAACGATGATCAGTTCCAACCGGGGATATGTCTGGTTACGCACCGATTCCAGGCAAGCCGTCAAAAAGGGGGCGTGATTATAGGCCGGCACCGCCACACTCACCAGCGGGAGACTCATGCCGTTTTCCTGCGAGTTTTAGCCAAATGACAGGTTAAACGTCATGCAGATCACAATCCCGCCTGATCCAGCCATGCATGCAAACATTGCTGGCCTCGCGCTTCCGCCTCCAACGCATAGCGCGCAGTTTCGGCGCGCAGCGTAGGCACGTCCAGACCCGGCGTGCTGGCGATTTCACAAGCATGGCCGATAAACCAGCGTTCCAGACCGGAGGCTGTGGTCTCAATGTGGAATTGCAAGGCCAGCGCGTGATTTCCCCACGTAAAGGCTTGATGAGGATAAAGGCCAGTCGAGGCTAGCAATGTCGCACCTTCCGGTAAATCGAAGGTATCGCCATGCCAATGCAGCGCGGGTGCTCCATCCGCAAACGCCGCTAATGGACTGGCATGGCCGGCACCGGTCAATGTTAGCGGCTTCCAGCCAATTTCCTTATGGCCGCCTGGATAAACTTTTGCACCTAAGGCGCGCGCCATCATCTGTCCGCCCAGACAGACGCCAATTGTTGGCCGTCCTGCAACCAGGCGCGCGCGCAATAACCGCAATTCATCGTTGATGAAAGGATATGCCTGTTCCTCGTAGACACCAATAGGACCGCCCAAAACCACCAGTAAATCGTTAGCCAATGGGTCCAACGCCGTCAGGTCATCCCCGCCCGCTTCCTGATACTGAATCGCGTATCCCCGATCCGCTAAAACGGGCGCAAAGCTACCTAAATCTTCAAAGGCGACATGACGGATGGCCAAAACAGTTTTCATGCACTTGGTCCGATAGCTTTTCAGGGGATGGGCTGTACTTACGAAAAATTGGCGGAGAGGGTGGGATTCGAACCCACGGACCCTCGCGGGTCAACGGTTTTCAAGACCGTCGCAATCGACCACTCTGCCACCTCTCCGGTAGTTATTTCAAAGGCTTGGCGGTATTTCCAGTAGTTTGAAACAGGGTTTTGGCTCGGTCAAGACGCAGGAAAATAATAGCACAACCATCAAGAAAACCGGCAATCGAATAGTACATCTTTACCCATTTCATAGCGGCGATGACGAGGGCGCAATCCTTGAGACAAGTCATTGATCACCGGTAAAGTAATCCCAGGCCGGCCGGAGCCGATAATCAGCGGCGCGATAGCAATATGCAACCGGTCCAGCAAGCCTTCTTCCAAAAAGGCGGACACCGTCACACCGCCCCCCTCGATGAATAACCCGAATAAACCCCGTTGATGCAACCGCCGTATAATTTCCCGAAGAGGCAGACGTTGACCATCATGCGGGATGCCAACGACCTCAGCATAGCCCGGCCCTGGTTGATCAACCAGCGCTTCAGCGCAGACCACCAGGGTTGATGTGGTCCGGTCCTGGAATAGATGACGTTCGACAGTTAGACGGCGGTGAGGATCAATCACGACCCGCACCGGGTGGGGACCGGTAACCCGCCGGGTGGTCAGTTGCGGGTCGTCACACTCCACTGTTCCCGCACCGACGAGAATCGCATCGCATAGGGCGCGCATCCGGTGGAGGTGTATCAGGTTTTCGGGGCCATTGATGTGGCAAGATGCACCACAAGCGGTCGCGATGCGCCCATCGAGACTCTGTCCCAGATGCGCCACGGTGAACGGTTGTTGCCGGCAAGCCAGCGACATGGGCAGATAGAGATCCAGTAATTCCTCGCTGACTTGCGTAACGGGGGTTTTGGCGATCCAGGAACCATCATTGGCAACTTCAATGAGTGCAGCGGGATCATCGGCAGGAATGAGGACCCACTGATCCTGCCTTGCCAGCCCAAGGCCAAAGCGGCCGGGAAGTGTCTCCAGCGTTCGGGAAGCGCGGCGCAATTCAAGCAGCAGCGACCAAATCTGGTCCGGCGCGAGAGCCGCTTGAATCATTATTTACAACTCATCCACTAGCGAATTTAAGTCGAGTAGCCTTTGTTCTTGAATCAGTGGCCCAATCACCGAGTCAAGATGGCCTTCTAGCACCTCATCAAGTTTGTACAAAGTCAGGTTGATGCGATGGTCGGTTACTCGTCCCTGCGGAAAATTATAGGTGCGGATGCGTTCGGAACGGTCGCCACTGCCTACCAGCAACTTCCGGGTTTGAGCCTGGGCGCTGGTCTGCTTCTCTTGTTCCGCCGTCAGCAGCTTGGTTTGCAGCAAGGACATGGCTCGCGAACGGTTTTTATGCTGGGAGCGTTCGTCCTGGCATTCCACTACGATGCCACTGGGTAAATGCGTGATGCGAATCGCTGAATCCGTCTTGTTAACATGTTGGCCACCCGCCCCAGAGGCACGGTACGTGTCAATACGCAAATCTGCAGGATTGATATCGATCTGCTCGACTTCCGCCAGTTCTGGCATGACCGCCACCGTAGCGGCCGAGGTATGAATGCGTCCCTGCGCCTCGGTCACTGGCACCCGCTGCACCCGATGGGCGCCGGATTCAAATTTCAGTTTTGAATAAACGTTTTGACCGATAATCCGGCCGATCACTTCTTTATAGCCGCCGTGTTCGCCGATGCTCTCGCTCAGGATTTCCAGTTTCCAGCCACGCAACTCCGCATAACGGCTGTACATGCGCCATAAATCCCCGGCAAACAGCGCCGCCTCGTCACCCCCCGTGCCGGCGCGGATCTCCAGGAAGACGTTACCCGCGTCGTGCGGATCACGCGGCAATAACAACAGTTGCAGGGCTTGCTCCTGCTCAACACGGCGCTCTTCAGCCTCCAAAAGCTCAGACTGAGCCAAGGCACGCATTTCAGGGTCACTGTCCTGAGCGAGGGCACGGGCGCTGTCCAGTTCATCAAGCACCCGATGGTAAGCATGGAATCCGCTGGCGACCGGTTCCAACTGAGCATATTCCATCGACAAGGCACGGAAACGGTCATTATCGTTAATGATATCAGGCTCCGCCAGCAGTGCGCTGATCTCCTCATGGCGGGCCGCCAGCTGTTCCAGCTTAACCAGCATAGATGGGTTCATGGACACGGTTTTCCGTCGTGCAAGCGGTACAGGTTTTGAATCAGAGTTAACATTGCCAAATCACCTTGAGCGGCCGCGTCCCGGAGACCTGCGCAGGGCGGATGAATAAGCTTATTAGTCAATGTATTGGCTAATAAGTTTAATACTTCAGCGGGATCCTTACCCTGAGCAAGCTGCCGGCGGGCGCGGGCCAGTGCATCATCACGCGCCACTTCGGCGCGCTGACGCAGCGTACGAATACTTTCGACACTATCCTGAGTACGCAACCAAGCCATAAAGTGTTCGACTTGGCTATCGATAATCTCCTCTGCTTGCCGGGCAGCCGCCTGCCGCGAACGCAGGTTTTCCTGGATAATATCCTTGAGATCGTCCACCGTATAGAGGTACACATCATCCAGATCAGCCACTGCTGGGTCGATATCGCGTGGCACGGCCAGATCGACCATGAACATGGGTTGATGGCGGCGCTGTTTCAGGCAGCGGCGAACCAGTGGGGCTTCTAGCATCAGTCCAGGATTTGCGGTGGACGCAATCACCATGTCCGCCTCGCCAAGATGGAGCGCGATTTCCTCCAGGGCGATGGCGTAACCGGCAAAAGAAGCCGCCAGCGCATGCGCTCGTTCCAGTGTGCGGTTGGCGACGACCAACCGGCCAATCCCGCTTTCATGGAGGTGGCGGGCCACCAGTTCAATGGTGTCGCCGGCACCGATCAGCAGTGCGGTGCGATGTGGAAGGTCGGCAAAAATCTGTTTCGCCAAACCGACCGCGGCAAACGCAACCGATACCGGGCTGGCGCCAATACGCGTATCGGTGCGTACTTGCTTGGCGACCGCAAACGTGTGCTGAAATAGCCGCTCAAGCAGGGCGCCCAGAGTACCGGCGTGATTAGCCGCCCGATAAGCCATCTTGACTTGACCGAGAATTTGCGGCTCACCCAACACCAGCGAATCCAGCCCGGAGGCGACCCGCAAAATATGGCGCACGGCCCGGCTTTCAGCATGCTGATAAAGATAAGGCCGCAAATCTGCTGTTCGCAGCGTATGATAATCGCCCAGCCACTCTACCACACGCCGGCTGTCATCATCTTTCAAGCCGCAATACAGTTCGGTACGATTGCAGGTGGACAAAATCGCTGCTTCATAGACACCGCCATGCTCCTGCAAATCTTGCAGGGCCGGATGCAACCGGTCCGGCGCAAACGTTACCCGTTCACGGACGCCGATCGGTGCAGTCTGATGATTGAGGCCAAGCGCCAGCAGAGACATGGGATACAATCAGGATCGGGCTAGAAAATGGTGGAATTGTGCGGGATAGAACTGACGGATGACAAGGTCATATCTTTAGTTTGAAGGTTATATCTTTAGTTTGGATGATGTCAGCCTATTTGGGTGCTCTATCCTGCAGGGACCGGTTGCATCCACCCCTGGCCTTCGGTATTCCAATTTCCCACTGATTCCGTTTTGAACGGTTTTTGAAGTTGGTCATGAACACACTCCTAAAAGCATTGGTTTTTTGCAGTCCGCTCCTCAGTGGTTGCGTCACCGTTGTGGATGCGCAGGCACCGAGAGAGCCGGAATTCCAGATCCGTCCAGTGCTGGAACCCAGCTCCCGGGCTGAATTGATGTACCAAGTTCTAGCAGCAGAACTGGCTGGCAAACGTGACCAGCTCGATGTGGCGTTGAACCACTATCAGCAGGCTGCCATCGCCAGCGACGATCCGCGTGTGGCGGAGCGTGCAGCGGTACTGGCATTGATCATGAAGGAAAATGCCGCCGCCTTAGCACTCGCGCAACGCTGGCATGCGCTCGACTCCGTTAGTGAGCAGGCGCAACAAACCCTGGCGTTAGCGCTCTTGCGCAATAACCGGCTGGAAGACGCTGCTAAATACCTGGAAACGGTGCGCCGCACCGCTCGGGAAAAGGATAAGCAACAAGGCTACGCAACCATCGCCTCACTGCTCAGCCAAGCGGACGATAAATTATTAGCTCTGCGTGTGATGGGGCAATTCCGCGATCATAATCCACGCTCCGCCTTCGCCCAATACTACCACGCCATGCTGGCCGCCGCCGCTGGCGAACGCGATCAGGCACTGACCAGTCTTGAGCGGGCGCTAGCCCGTGACCGGAAACTGGTTCCCGCGCACCTGTTGCGCACCCGACTGCTCATGGAGGATGGCGACAGAGAAGCAGCGCTCGCTGGGTTGGCCAAGGCCGTTGCCGCTATCCCGCGTGACCGCAACCTGCGCATGAGCTACGCCCGGTTGCTCATCGATGCCGGTCAATTGAGTAAAGCGCGCCGCGAATTCGCCACTCTCCTCAACCAAGATCCCAAGGATACCGATTCGCTATACGCGCTGGGCCTACTGGCGGCGGAAACGCGCCAATTCGATCTGGCTGAAACCTATTTTCTGGATTTGATCAAGCGCAATACGCGACTGGCAGATGCTTATTTTGAACTGGGCCGGGTTGAAGAGCAGCGCGGCGATTATACCAAAGCCCGGGAATGGTATGAGCGGGTAAAGGACGAAGATCGCTACCTGACCGCCCAGATGCGCATGGGCGCAGTATTAGCTAAATCAGGCGATATCATTGCCACTGGCCAGCATTTTGATGCCTTGCGCCGCGACAACCCGCAAAACGATATCACCTTGTTTTTGGCCGAGGCTGAGGCGCTGCGCGAAGCAGAACGCTATCAGGAAGCCTTCGATGGTTTGGATCGGGCGCTGGCGTTGCATCCCAACGATAAGGATCTATTGTACGCTCGGGGGCTGGTGGCGGAAAAACTCGACCGGCTGGATTTACTGGAACGGGATTTACGTGCCATTCTTGCTCTTGACCCCAAGAACAGCCAAGCGTTGAATGCGCTCGGCTACACACTGGCTGACCGCACCGACCGTTATCAGGAGGCGTTGGGCTATATCAAACAGGCGCTAGAGCAGATGCCTAATGATGCCGCCGTGCTTGATAGTATGGGTTGGGTGCAGTACCGGCTGGGCAACCGGAACCAGGCACTGGCGTATTTACGTCAAGCCTACCATATTAATCCTGATGCCGAGATTGCCGCGCATCTAAGCGAAGTACTCTGGGTTAATGGCCAGCGTGAAGAAGCCCAGAAACTCTGGCGGGAAGCCCTGGCCCGCCACCCCGGCAGTTCACACCTGCGCAAATTGCGGGAACGATTTGGCTGGTAGAAGGATACGAATTGATGACGAAAGATGAGCAACGCGCAAGCGACTTCATTGCCGCCTGCGCCAAAGAAGTTAGCGCACACATTCTCCGTTATGCGGATGAGGCGGGGCTTGACCGTTCATCGTTTCTGGTGAGCGTGGCTGCTGTCCTGGCCTCTTCAGCCTTGGCAGCGCAGCCCGAAGACCAGCTCAGCGCTGCATCCCATCATATCCAAAAGGCACTGGGTCTAATTCACTGCCTGCGGGATGAAGCAGATACGGCGGTTGCATCCAATGCCGGATAGGACGCAGTGCGGTGACAAAAGACCTTAATTGGACAATTACTCTACTTGTCCTGACTTTCCTGTTACCGGGTTGTGCAACCCCACCGCCTTCCTTGCCGGAGACAGCAAGCGCCTGGACTGCCCGGCAAACCCGGCTGGCACAACTCGCAGCCTGGCAAGTAGAAGGACGCATCGGCGTTATCAGCGGCCAGGAAGGCTGGCACGCTACTTTCCAATGGGTGCAGCAAGCAGCCAACAATTACCGTATTGATCTCATCGGCCCGCTTGGGCAAGGCCGGGTCATTATTGAAAGTGACGGTCAGGAGGTGCGGGTCCAGACCCAGAATGGTCAAAGCTGGGCTGCACCTGATCCTGATGACCTGCTTGAGCAAACCTTAGGGGTCCGTCTGCCGGTCAAGGGCCTGCAGTACTGGGTGCGCGGCTTGCCGGCACCTGGGCCGGCACCGGTATTACAAACGGATACCAATGGCCGATTGGTCCGGTTGGAACAAAATGGCTGGATCATCGAATATCTAATTTATGCGCCGGCCTCCATTCTCAATCTAGATCTACCTGAACGCATTATTGCCCAACATCAGGATTTGAGTGTCAAACTGGTCATTGAGCGATGGGCGCTATAATGCCTGACATGGCAGCTTGGCCAGCCCCGGCCAAACTGAACCTCATGCTACGCATCATAGGCCGGCGTCAGGACGGCTACCATCTGCTGCAAACAGTCTTTCAATTCCTTGATCATAGCGACTGGCTGTGGTTTGACCTCCGTGAGGATGGCGTTATCGAACGCAAAGGTGAGGTCGCAGGTGTCGCCCCAGATGCGGACCTGACGGTGCGCGCTGCCCGGTTACTGCAGCAAATCACTGGAACCCGGCGGGGCGCGACAGTACACATCGCTAAACAGTTACCCATGGGTGGCGGGCTGGGCGGTGGCAGCTCTGACGCAGCGACTGTGCTGGTAGCGCTCAACCAATACTGGAAAACTGGCTTGACCCTGGCAGAATTAGCGGAACTGGGTTTGCAACTCGGTGCCGATGTACCGGTATTCGTTCACGGCCAAGCAGCGTGGGCAGAAGGCGTGGGTGAACAGCTGACACCAATAACGCTTGACGAACCCTGGTTCACCGTATTGATTCCGGCCTGTCCGGTTGCCACCGGCGCGGTATTCAGCGACCCGGAATTGACAAGAAACTCCCCGCTCATCACAATAGCCGACTTCGTGAAAGGCGTTGGCGGCAATGATTGTGCAACAGTAGTCTACCGCCGTTACCCGGAAGTCGCCGCCGCCGCTGGCTGGCTGGCGCGGCATGGAGCCGCGTATTTGACTGGCACCGGGGCTTGTGTGTTCGCTGCTTTCCCGGAGGCTGCCACCGCCCGCCGGGTACTGAATCAGTTGCCACCAGGCTGGGCTGGGTTTATCGCTCGAGGTCGCAACCATTCGCCGCTGCATGAGCGGTTGGCGCGAGAATATTAGTATTTATTTGAAGTCGCTACAGATTTTTGGGCCGTAGCCAAGCGGTAAGGCACCGGACTTTGACTCCGGCATTCCCAGGTTCGAATCCTGGCGGCCCAGCCATCTTCTATAGCAGACCGACAGCGGGAGGACAGGTCGTGTATGAAGGTCGAATGATGGTGTTTGCCGGCAACGCCCACCCGCAACTGGCCCGCGATATTGTCCACCATCTGCAAATGCCACTCGGTCAAGCTATCGTTAGCCGCTTCAGCGATGGCGAGGTTATGGTTGAACTCATGGAAAATGTTCGCGGCAAGGATGTCTTCATTGTTCAGCCGACTTGTTACCCCACCAACGACAACATTATGGAGCTGCTGGTAATGGCCGATGCATTGCGGCGGTCCTCAGCAGTGCGGGTCACAGCGGTTATTCCCTACTTTGGCTATTCCCGGCAGGATCGCCGGCCTCGTTCTGCGCGAGTGCCCATTTCCGCTAAGGTGGTCGCCAATATGATCACCAGCGTCGGCGTGGACCGGGTACTGACGGTGGATTTGCACGCTGATCAGATTCAAGGCTTTTTTGATATTCCCGTCGACAACATCTACGCCACTCCGATGGTATTGAGCGACATCCAGTCACAAAAATTGGGCGATCTGATGGTAGTTTCACCGGATGTCGGCGGCGTGGTGCGCGCCCGGGCTCTGGCTAAGCGGTTGGCCGATTCTGAACTGGCGATCATCGATAAACGCCGGCCTGCGCCCAATCAAGCCCAGGTGATGCATGTAATCGGTGATGTCGAAGGCCAGCACTGCATTATCGTTGATGACATGGTGGATACCGCTGGAACGCTTTGCCTGGCAGCCAAGGCACTGAAAGAATGGGGTGCAGCCTCAGTGCGCGCCTACTGTACTCATGCCGTGTTGTCGGGCGCAGCGGCTGAAAACATTCGTAACTCGGTGCTGGATGAGCTGGTAGTGACAGATACCATTCCTCTGCGCCCTGATTCGGCAGCGTGTCCAAATATTCGTCAGATCAGCGTAGCGGGGTTATTCGCTGAATCCATGCGCCGCATTCACCTTGAAGAGTCGGTCAGCTCGCTGTTTCTCTAAATTTTTTGTTACCGCCCGATTAATGGCGGAGTCACCGGAAGCGGCGCGCCTGGTCGCGGGCGCGTCGTATTTTTATGTTTACCGTTTGGAGAGAAGAGGTCATGACTGAGACTTTTGAACTAAAGGCCGATCCGCGCAGCGATCTGGGGAAAGGTGCGAGCCGCCGCCTACGCCGCGCGGGCAAGGTTCCGGCTATCTTATATGGTGGTGGCCAGGATCCTCTGCCGCTGTTGCTGGATCAGATGGATCTGATCAATCAGATGAAGAATGAGGCGATTTATTCCCATATTCTGACCCTGAACATTGATGGACGTACCGAAAGCGCTGTGTTGCGTGATATTCAGCGCCACCCATTTAAGCCTACACTCGTTCATTTGGATTTCCTGCGGGTCAGCGCTGACCGCAAGTTACGCGCCCACATACCGCTGCATTTCCTCAATGAAAGTACGAGCAAGGGGGTCAAGCAACAAGGCGGTGTGGTTAGCCATGCGCTGATCGATATCGAAATTTCTTGCCTGCCTAAGGACTTGCCAGAATTTATCGAAGTTGATCTGGCCGACTTGGGCATGGGCGAGACGATTCATCTCAGCCAAGTTTTGCTGCCACCTGGCGTGGAGCTGGCCAATCATATTGCCCCTGGCTCCGAGCATGACGCTATCGTAGCCAGCATCCACCATGGTCATGGCGGTGAGGACGTCTCCAGCGACACCTCGACACCGCCTGCGGCCTAAGATTGATTCAATCCTCTGCCATAGAGCCTTGTTACCATGCCGGAATCCGCGCCTTTGCTGCGGCTGGTGGCCGGGCTGGGCAACCCCGGTTCCGAATACGCTCAGACCCGCCATAATGCCGGATTCTGGCTAGTCGATGAGTTAGCCCGCCAGCATGGCGGGCATTTTCGTCCAGAGGCCCGGTATCATGGCGAAACCTGCCGCATTGTACTGGCCGGCCAGGAACTATGGTTGCTCAAACCGATGACCTATATGAACCGCAGCGGTTTAGCTGTTGCGGCGCTGGTCCGGTTTCACAAAATTCCGCTGCCAGCTATTCTGGTCGTGCATGATGATCTGGATTTACCGCCAGGCACCGTCCGGCTGAAACGCGGCGGCGGACATGGTGGACACAATGGCCTGCGTGACCTGATCGCGCACTTGGGCAGCAACGATTTTGCCCGGTTGCGCCTGGGTATCGGTCATCCCGGCGATAGCCGGGACGTACTGGACCATGTCCTACGCCGCGCTCCGCGAACGGAAGAGGAACAGATCGGACAGGCGATTGCGGACGCTTTGCGCGAACTGCCCCGCATTCTGGCTGGCCAGTGGGAACGAGCCACGCAGGCCCTACACAGCCGGAAAATTGAATAATCCCCTTCCTTTCCTCCGTGAACTGAATCTCAAGGTATTTCATGGGTATCCAATGCGGTATTGTCGGCCTTCCGAATGTCGGTAAGTCCACCCTGTTTAACGCGCTCACCAAGGCCGGTATTCAGGCTGAAAATTATCCGTTTTGCACGATTGATCCCAACGTTGGCGTGGTGCCGGTGCCCGATCCCCGGCTGGCGGCGCTGGCAGCGATTGTCAAGCCGCAAAAGATCATCCCAGCCACGGTTGAGTTTGTGGACATCGCCGGGCTGGTCGCCGGTGCATCGAAGGGTGAGGGATTGGGTAACCAGTTTCTGGCCCATATCCGCGAGACGGACGCGATTGCTCAAGTGGTGCGTTGCTTCGAAAATGATGATGTCATCCATGTCTGCGGGCGGGTCAACCCTCTGGAAGATATCGAGACCATCAATACCGAGCTGGCGCTGGCGGATCTAGCAACGGTGGACAAGGCGTTGCAACGGGCTGAAAAAGCCGCCAAGGCAGGCGGACGGGAGGCACTGGAACGTAAGGCGCTACTGGAGCGGGTGCAAGCACATCTGAATACCGGCGCGCCGTTGCGAACTCTGGTGCTGGAAACTAGCGAGCGCGAAATGCTGCGGGAGTTGTTCCTGTTAACCAGCAAGCCCGTGCTGTACATCGCTAATGTTGCCGAGGATGGTTTCGAGAATAACCCGTTCTTGGCGCAGGTGCAGGAGATTGCAGCGCGAGAAGGCGCCGAGATCGTGCCGGTTTGCGCAGCCATCGAGGCGGAACTGGCGGAACTGGATGACGCAGACAAAGCCGAATTCCTGGCTGATTACGGGTTATCCGAGCCGGGGTTGGATCGGGTGATTCACGCCGCCTACAAGCTGCTGGGGCTGCAAACCTATTTCACTGCGGGTCCCAAGGAAGTGCGGGCCTGGACGGTCCGGACCGGCGCTACTGCACCCCAGGCAGCAGCAGTGATTCATACCGATTTTGAGCGCGGGTTCATCCGTGCTGAAGTGATCGCCTACGTCGGCTATATCGCATGCAATGGCGAAGCCGGCGCCCGTGAGGCCGGTAAGTGGCGGCTGGAAGGCAAAGAATATATTGTCCAGGACGGTGATGTGATGCATTTCCGGTTTAATGTGTAATTCTTGCTATAAATGCATGAGTCAAAATATACCGATTTAGCGCCTATTAAGCATCGAAAAGAGTTTGGCCAGTTTTTTACTCCGAACAATATCGCTGACTTAATGATTTCATGGATCATCAAGGACCATCCCAAGTCAATACTCGACCCTGCCTTCGGTCTTGGCAGATTCTTTGATTCACTTTTAAAAATCAATAAGTTAAGAATATATAATACCCTTTACAAAGCCTATGAAATCGATCCAAGCATCATTAGCTATTTGGATTATGATAGTAGCTCAAGCCCCATCATTGAGATAGCTGATTACTTGGAAGCTGATCTAAAAAGCTATGATGCTATTGTTTGCAATCCTCCTTATATGCGATTTCAGAACTTCCTAAAAAGGCATTATATTCTTCCAGAAATTGAAAAAAAGGTGGGTATCAAACTTGATGGCTATGCCAACATTGCTTCGATTTTTCTTATTAAATCATTGACAGAACTTAATATCGGCGGAAGACTCGCGTATATCATGCCATTCGAGTTTTTTAACGCGGGCTATGGAAAGGAAATAAAAAGATTCTTGATAGAAAATAGTCTTCTGAAGCAAATGATAGTTTTTTCAAACGAGAAGGATATTTTTTCCGAGGTCATAACAACTGTCTGTATCCTCCTTTGCAGGAAGGATGGTGTTGCAAATCCAATAAAATTCACCCGAATTGACCATATTGACCAACTTAAAAACATTAGGAGCTTTGAAGATTTTTTTCAGTATGAACTAGCACCTTGCCAGTTACCTCCGGATAAAAAGTGGTCGCCTATTATTGCAGGACTGTATGAACAGGTAACAATACCCAGTGAGTTATCAAAAATTTCGGAATATGGCAAATTTGTCAGAGGCATTGCCACCGGCGCGAATGAATTCTTTGCGTTAAACAGGGAAAAAATAAAAAATCTGGGATTCGGATCAAATAATTATTGCCGATGTATAACCAAGAGTCCTCAAATCAGAAAATCAATTTTTACCGAAAATGACTTTAATGAGCTTAAAAAGAGTGGAGCACCTGTTTATTGTTTAAATA
>DDST01000025.1 GCA_002343485.1 Proteobacteria bacterium UBA2383 | reverse complement strand
CGGGTATTTGTTATCACGGGTATTTGTTATCACGGGAGAGGATCGGTGCCGGTCTTTAAGGTATCTTCGTCTTAATTCATAACGGAATTTCTCATTATTTGTTATTAGTAATTGATTTAATTATGATTAATCACTTAAAAGAATGCCGGTCGGCTGGTATTCCACACCCTGTTAAGGCCAGTCCGGTCCAACTGACTGCCGCGGCCTGTAGTGAAGATGCCTTCATCGCTATCATCAGCGCTTGTTTGAATCATGCTGAGGCCAATCATTCAGCGGTGCTGGATGCGCAGGTTGAGGGCGTTCATCAAATGCGGGTGGCCTTCCGGCGGCTGCGCTCTGGCCTAAAAACCTTCCGGCTATTGATTCCTCGTGAAGCCAGTACGGTGCTGGTTGAGGACATTCGCTGGTTGAATGGGTACCTAGGGCCGGCCCGGGATTGGGATGTGTTTTTGGAGGAAGGCATGGCGCCGATGCTCGCCCATTTTCCCCGCAAGCGTGGCTTACTGCTGTTCCGGGACAAGGCCGCGGCGATCCGGCAACGCCATTATCAAACACTACGCGAGGCCTTGGAACAATCCCATTACGCCTTACTCTTGCAACGCCTTACTGATTGGTTGGATCACCGCACCTGGCACAGCAGTTTGAGTGATAAACAGCGCACGCGGCTGGAAGAGCCTGTTCTGAATTTCTCGACGCCATTGCTTGAGCGCACCCATCAGCGGGTAACAAGGCGAGGTGAAATGTTTGCGAAGTTGCCGGCTGAAGAAAGACATATCCTGCGTATCCGTATTAAGGAATTGCGTTATGCATTGGATTTTTTCTCCAGTCTGTATCCTGCTCCGGCTGTTAAGGCTTATCTGGGAGCGATGTCTCACTTACAGGACTGCTTGGGGATTATAAATGACATCATGGTGGCCCGGCGGCTGTTGGACGAGGCAAAATTGACCACCGCCTCTGCTGCCCGGCAAGTTATCGAAGGCTGGTATGGCTGCCGGCTGGACGTGCATGAACATCAATTCGCGGAAGTTTGGCAGCAATACCAGCAATGTAAATGTCCTTGGAAGGATTGATAAAGGTTTCTCTCCAGCAGGACAGCTACAATCAATAGAAGATTTCTAATTTCATCTAATTCTGGAGCGCTGTCACCATGTCCGAAACCACGCTCACCCAACAACTGACCGGGCTGATTATGGCCAAGCCGGTTGCGGCGGCTGATCTCGAGCAGGCTGCTTTGCTGACGCTGGATGCGATGGCCAATGCCATGGCTGGACGGATCAGTGAACCGGGGGTGATTCTGCTGCGCTGGGCAGGGGCGACTGGAGTGACCGATGCCGAGCGTAACGCTTTTTTACTCGGATCGCTGACCCATATTCTGGAAACCGACGATCTACACCGTGCTTCGGTGGTGCATCCTGGCTGCGTCGTCATACCGGCAGCTTGGGCCGTCGCCGTCCGGGAAGGCATTCGCGGCCACGCCATGCTGAAGGCAGTATTATGGGGGTTCGAGGCCGTGACCCGGATTGGTATGGCGGTTGGTCCCTCGCATTATCGCATCTGGCATAACACAGCGACGTGCGGACCTTATGGTTCAGCGATGGCGGCGGCAGCCCTGCTACAGCTTGATCCTGCGACAATCGTTCATGCTCTGGGCAATGCAGGTACTCAATCTTCGGGACTCTGGCAGTTTCTGGAAGCAGGCACTATGACCAAGCATCTACATGCTGGACGGGCGGCGGAAGCCGGGGTGTTAGCGGCGGATCTAGCTCGATTCGGGTTTACCGGGCCGCCGAATATCCTGGAGGGCGCCAAGGGTTGGTTTACTGCTACGTGCCCTGACGCTGAACCGGAGGCGGTAACCCGCAACCCTGAGGCACCCTGGCAGCTGCTGCAAACGTCGATTAAGCCCTGGCCATCCTGCCGGCATACCCATCCGGCTATCGACGCGGCTCGCGAATTGCGTCATCAGGTCGTGGCCGAGGCTATTGAGCAGGTTGAGGTAGAGACCTACGCTGCCGCTTTGGATGTGTGCGACCGGTCCTTGCCGCAGAGCGATTACGAAGCCAAATTTTCACTCCAGCACTGTGTTGCAGCGGCGTTGACCCGGGAGGCTATTGATTTTGCCACGTTTACCGGAACGGCGCGGGCAGAATTGGCGGCGTTGCGGGAACGGGTCACGCTACGTCTGGCTGAACCTTACGCCTCGGCCTATCCCTATGCGTGGGGCAGCGCGGTCACCGTGATTACCCGCGGAGGAGAACGGTTGACCGTGCGGCGGACCCATGCCAAAGGCGATCCTGAAATCCCGTTATCACCTGTTGAGTTGATCGCTAAGGCGCGGATGCTGATGAATTATGGCGGAGTACATGAAGCAGACCGGTTGATCGATGCGATTTTGGCGCTGTCCGACGATTCAGTATTGCCTCCTTTGCCGGAGATGCCGGTTTTTTTGGCAGTGCAGCAAAATTTTGGGGTATAACCTGTTGTTTATACAACAAATTGTTGTTTTTTGCCAAAAAACAACGGAAAATCGTGTGTTTGATTTAATTTTTTGTTAAAATAAGCACCGTGTAGTAGGCAATGGCTTCTGCTTAGTCTATTACACATCCTCCTTTGGTGGTTTTTGGCCGGGCATCTTGTCCGGCCTTTTTTATTTCTAGAAACGAAAAACCCCGCGTTTGCGGGGGTGGGTAACGATTCAACGAAAGGTTCGATCAATCATCGCCAGACATGACGCCCAGGATTTGCAGCAGGCTCAGGAGTAGATTGAAAATCGTGATGTACAAGCTGACGGTCGCCATGATGTAGTTGGTCTCGCCGCCGTGGATGATTTCACTGGTTTGCCAGAGAATCATGCCAGACATCAGCAGGATGAACATCCCGGATACCGCCAGCGACAGCATCGGGATACTAAACAGCACGGCGCCCAAGCTGGCCAGGAAAGCGACCAGGATGCCGACCATCAAGAACCCGCCCATAAAGCTAAAGTCCTTGCGGCTGACGACGGCATAGCCTGACAGGGCCAGGAAAATTACCCCTGTGCCACCCAGAGCGGTCATGACTACTTGTGAACCATTGGGCAGGCTGAGATAAAAATTCAGGATGGGTCCCAGGGTATAGCCCAGGAAACCCGTCAAGGCAAAGACCGCCGCCAAACCCCAGATGCTATTGCGCAGGCGGGTGACGGCAAATAATAGGCCGAAGTAACCGCCTATCGTGATCAACCAGTGCAAAGGCGCGGCATTCGTGACCATGGCAACGCCTGCCGTGATGGCGCTGAACAGCAACGTCAATGACAACAATAAATAAGTGTTGCGAAGCACCTTGTTGCCGGTCACCGCTGTTTCCGGCGCCAACGTGATGGGTGCTTTGGTCAGTACATCATTTCTCTGCATCATGGTGGTAAGAACCTCCTTAAGGTATGGAAACTATCCATATTGACCGTGTAAAGGCGCAGGCGGTTCATTCGTGACCTTCGCGCCAGCGGTAGGAAATACTTTTTATCATAAAAAACTGGCTGACCGTCAAGCCAATAATTCAATTTGCTCCTTTCATAGCCGCCCGCCACGTTTAAGATCCAAGTACTGGTTGACCATGGCTGCCGGCAGGCGTTGTGGCGGGGTATCCAGGACGATACTCCCCCTATGGCGCAGTTCTTCCTGCACACGCTCCCGTTGCAACAGGTAATGACAAACCGCTGCGTATAGCTGGGCTTGAGGCAAGTCACGAATAGGTTGAGCCAGCCATTCATCTAACACTGGTTCGCGCAGATTGGCGATCAATACCAAGTGCCGGCGGCTTAATGACGCGATGGCTGGACGTAGATCATCCTGATCCTCATCGCGCAGATTGGTTAGTAATACGATGAGCGCCCGTTTACGTTGCCGGGCCAGGGTTCGGCGTGCAGCCTCGGCATAATCCGGGGGTTCCAGGGTCGGTTGCAAATCGTAGATGCCATTGATCAGCGAGGTTAGCGTTCCTGGGCCCGTGCGCGGTGCCAGCCAGCGATGCGTGCCACCGAAGCTTTGCACACCAACGGCATCCCCTTGCCGCAGGGCGACGTACGCCAGCAGGATCATCGCGTTGAGGGCATGATCAAAATGACTGAGATCGTCATCTTGAGCGCGCATCCGCCGGCTGCAATCGAGCAGGAGCAATACGGTTTGGTTGCGTTCGTCCTGATAATCCTTAGCGATGGGTTTACGGGTGCGGGCAGTCGCTTTCCAATCAATCTGGCGCAGACTGTCGCCGATCCGGTATTCACGCAATTGCAGAAAGGCGTGGCCCTCGCCACGCCGGCGGCGAGAGTGAATGCCAAGCAATGTTTCACGCTGATCTAAGGTTAGCCGGATGTAGCGGACAATTGCAGCAAAGTCCGGGTAGACACGCACGGTCACCGGTTCTCCCAACCGGTCATCGCGGCGCCACAACCCGCGCGGTGATTCCAGCCAGGCTTGCACAGGAGCGAAGGTCCATTCGCCGCGGACCACCGGCCGCACCCGGTAGCGGAGTTCAATCCAGCTACCCGGTTCGACAGTGAGCCGTTGCGGCAGGCCGCTGCAATCGGCGGCTGCCGCCGGGTAGTGGTCAAATACGGTCAGGGTCGCCGGATGGTGTTGTTGGGAATTGGTGATGCGTAACCGCACCGCTTGCCATGCGCCCAAGGGCAATGCCGGAGAGATCAGCCGTTCGGCCTGCAGGGGTGGGCGCAGGTGCAGCGCAAAGGCGTCCTGCGCGGCGATGGCCAGTAACAAGCTACCCGCTAGCAGCCAATACGGAAGCCACACGGGCCAAAATGCTGGCGCTAGGCCGAGAAGGGTCCAGCCAGCCAGCCAGCCCAGCAGCCGTGAAGCAGGGCTAAGGGAAAAACCCATGAGGTAGTCCTGAAATCAGTTGTAGATGCGGATGGGTCAATACGCAGGGGGTAACCCGGCCTCATCGGCCAGCGGGTTGGAGGTATTGGAGCAGTGCCTGCGTCCGGTGCTGGGCTGATAGTGAGGAACTGCGCCAGGCGCGGGATGCGTTGAGCGTTCTGCTTACGGACAAAACCGGTGAATTGACGCGGCTTCAATTGATGCTGCGTGACAAACCGGGAAAAGATCCTGCTGCTTAGTAAAGATAAAGAGAATGGGTCCCACCGCACCATCCTGGAAAGCGGCACAGTGGTGCAAGAGGGAGTGACGACGGTCTCTGCATCCTTGAAAACCGCGACAAAACTCCACAGGTTATCTTGTAAATCAAAGGCTTCCAAAGGTATGTGCCAGTAGGTTTAGGTCAATGAGCCAGATGTGCGGTGCGCCGAAGCGGACGTAGAGTGGCAGTTTCAGTGCCCGATCCTTGTGGCAATGCTAGACGAAAGGACTTCACAGACCTAATCAAGGGCAACTTCGCAGTGATGATCTCCCGGCAGCGCGGGCATCCGTTTCCGGCGCCAGCCAGCGAGGCCGGGGACGGCGCTTCGATGTTGCGGACGCAGTCAATTTCCGGCTTCATCAGAATCCATCAGTCGCCTGGCAACGTATGCCAGCTTGTGGGCCCGGCTGGAGTGTAAACGGCCAAGCGTTCCGGCAGGGTCAGCCGTTGGTCATACGAAGGTGAAGTCTTGGGTAAGGCCGGAATGCGGCATGGGGATTTTCTGATTTTCGAGGTCATTTCGCATTAGTAGTCTATCCTATCTAAATAGACTAGATAATTTACAAGGTTTTTGTGTTGACCTGATAGGCGATCCTGAGCGGATGGATCGGAGCTAGGAAGTTTGCGCATTGTTAGTGTGCGGAGCTCGCATCATGAAGAAAGATCAGAGTCTGTCATGGAATAAAGCCGGATTACGTCGCCGCGCCGAAACGGTGATCAAGCAACGCATGCTTCACCGGAACCCGCCGCTATCGAACGTAAGCGAGGCATTGTGGCTGATTCATGAGCTGCAAGTCCATCAGTTGGAATTGGAGTTGCGAAATCAGGTATTGCAGGAGACGCGCCAGCAACTCGAACAGCGTTTAAAACGCTATACCGATCTTTATGATTTTGCGCCAGTCGGCTATGCGACCCTTGCCCGTGACGGCACGATCCGGGAGATTAATCTCGCTGGCGCCACCTTCCTTGGTCTGGAGCGCACTCGCTTGATCGGCCGACGATTAGCATCCTTTATTTCCACAGATACCAGTCCCATTTTCAACGCTTTTTTTGACAAAATGCTGGTTAATGTCACCAAGGAAAGCTGCGAGGTGGCCCTTGCGCTCGACGGCGCACCACCTTGTCATCTACAGCTTGAGGGCATAGGTGGTACGTCTGGCAAAGGCAATGGGTGCCGCATCGCTATGGTGGACATCAGTGCGCGTAAACACATGGAACATCTTGCCTATCACGATGCACTGACTCTGTTGCCCAACCGTTTCTTGCTGGTGGACCGATTGCAACAAGCCATGGCCCAGGTTCAACGAGATAACAAGCGGCTCGCAATTTGCTGTCTCGACTTGGATAACTTCAAACCGATTAATGATACCTACGGCCACAAATGGGGCGACCAAGTGCTGATTGAAGTCGCCCAGCGCTTGAAGGAGTGTGTTCGCACCGGTGATACCGTGGCCCGGCTGGGCGGCGATGAATTTATATTGTTGCTGGGGGAGCTCACCGGCATTGAAGAATGTGAGCAGGTGATTGTCCGGGTGCTGACCGCGCTACAAGCGCCCTTTATCGTGATTGATCAGCCCGTGCAGCTCAAGGCCAGCCTGGGGATCACCTTGTACCCCGATGATAACGCCGATCCTGACACGTTACTGCGTCATGTTGACCAGGCCATGTATGCCGCGAAACAGGCTGGCGGCCACCGGTATCGATGGTTCGATACCGGTCTTGATCACCGTGCCCGCGACTATCGCGCACTGCTGCAAGAGATTCGGAGCGGGCTGGAATCGAAGGAATTCCGCCTCTATTACCAGCCTAAGGTTGATATGCGCCGGGGTGTAGTGACCGGTGCTGAAGCGCTGATTTACTGGCAACACCCGCAGAAAGGCTTATTATCTCCGGCCCGGTTCATTTCCGCCATCGACACCAGCGAATTAGCCTGCGCGGTGGGTCAATGGGTATTGAATGAGGCGCTGCGGCAAATGACCGTCTGGGTGGCGCACGGTCTACATTTGCCGGTGAGCATCAATCTCTCCGGCCACTATTTCCTGCAAGCTGATTTCATTACCCAACTACGAACGCTGCTGGCGAACTATCCAACCGTGCCGCCAGACGATTTGGAGCTGGAAATTCTGGAAACGGCCATTTTGGAAAACATGACAGAAGTTTCCAGCCTTATCACCGGCTGCCAGGAATTGGGCGTGAGTTTCGCCTTGGATGATTTTGGTACGGGCTACTCCTCGCTGACCTACCTCAAACACCTGCCGGTGAATTTGCTAAAGATCGACCAATCGTTTGTGCGCGATATGCTGGCGGACGCCGATGCACTGGCGATTGTCAAGGGTGTGATCGGACTCTCGGCCGCATTCCGGTGCAAGGTGATCGCTGAAGGCGTGGAAACGGTTGAACATGGCCGCCAGTTGCTGGGTCTGGGCTGCGAGTTCGCTCAGGGTTACGCGATCGCCCGGCCTATGCTACCGGAACACATCCCCGGCTGGGTTAGCGGCTGGGCATCGCCTGACGAATGGGCGGCATAGTCAAGGCCAGAGTTCTGCGGTCTTTGCCCGGAACCGTGCGCTTCTCATGGCAACCATCATCATGCTGTATCAAAGTTCCTTTGCCATCACGAGCGCGTCTTCCCGGCCCGTGGCAGCAGGGTAGTAGCCATATCGAATACCGATCTCACAGAAACCAGCCGCTTGATAGAGCTGTAAGGCGGCCGTGTTAGAGGTGCGGACTTCCAGGAAAACGGTTTGCGTTTGAACCGTATGCGCCAGTTCCAGTAGATGATCCAGCATGCGCCGCGCTAAGCCACGCCCCTGCAATTCCGGCCGTACGCACAGGTTAAAAATATGCGCCTCGCCGGCGGCGGTCGACATCACGCCGTAGGCCTGTATGAAACTGTGCGGGACTTCCATCACCCGGCAGTGATTGCCCGCCCGGATACAGTCGCGGAAAATCGTCTCGGTCCAGCAAAAGTCATAGGCTCGCTTTTCAATCATGAGAATTTCCCGCAAATCAGCATAGAGCATCTTGCGAAATTGACTGATGCCCGGTTGTTCCTGCGGGGCGATACAGGGTAATGCGCTCATGAATCAACGGGTCTCCGGGTTGGATCAGGCGATTCAGCCGCGAGGGTGCGGCGAGCCAGGCGCAGATCATCCCAGGCTTTGCGCTTTTCACGGGGCGAGCGCAGCAGATAAGCGGGGTGATAGGTGACGACCAAAGGGATACGGGCCGGTCCAAAATGATGGACCCGGCCGCGGAGTTTGCCAATGGGCGTGTTGGTTTCCAGCAGATTCTGCGCCGCGATCCGGCCTACCGCGAGAATGATGCGTGGTTGAATCAAGGTAATTTGCCGTTCCAGAAACGGACGGCATTTCATGGCTTCCGCTGGCGCGGGTTCCCGGTTTTCCGGTGGACGGCATTTCAAAATATTTGCGATATACACATGCTCGCGTTGCAGGCCAATCGCTAATAGCATGGGGTTGAGCAACTGACCTGCCCGTCCGACAAACGGCTCGCCTTGCCGGTCCTCATCAGCACCTGGCGCTTCACCGATGACCAGCCATTCCGCCTGACGATTGCCAACGCCAAACACCACTTGAGTGCGGGTCGCGCACAATTCACAGGCGGTGCATTGACGGGCTTCTGCTGTAAGCTTTTCCCAGTCCATTTGGGCGATGTGCGCCTCGCGGCTGATTCCGGGCGGTACAGCCGGGAGACCGGTAGCGTCGATGTCAAAAACCGGTTCCCAGTTATCATCCATTGGCGGGCTCCAGCCGTCTGAAGGGGGGAGAAGATGCTGGGAAGAATCTTCGCCGCTTAACTTCTTCTCTTCTGGCGGGGGGAAGTTGGGATGGGGTAAGGACGGCGATGCCGGGTTCAGAGAGGGACCAAGCGCAGTGCATCCCCTCTGGTAGGAGAGGGGATTTTCTGGAGAACTAGCATCTTCCCTATTTTCCTCCTTAGCTAAGGAAGGATGGCGCGCAGAGCCAGGGTGGTTTGACCGTGGTAACCACAACGGGATGCCCAAAGCTTCCAGGTAGAGACGTTTGCCGGTCATTGCAGCCACTACAGCAATTGCGGATGCGCTCGCTCAATGGGTTGCAGCACTTTGTTCAAGGCATTGATATATGCCTTGGCCGAAGCAATCACAATATCGGTATCGGCGCCTTGGCCGTTAACAATTCGCCCTTCCTTGGACACGCGCACGGTTACTTCGCCCTGCGAATCGGTACCGCTGGTGATATTGTTGACCGAGTACAGCAGCAAATCAGTGCCGGTCCGCAAAATGCTCTCAATGGCCTTGAATGCAGCATCGACTGGGCCGCCGCCTTCAGCGATCGCGCGATGCTCATCACCATCTACCGATAAGGTCACTTGCGCATTGGGGACCTCGCCGGTTTCCGAACAAACCCGCAGATAGAGCAGCTTCACCCGCTCATTTTCCGCAGTTAAATAAGCGTCAGTCACCAGTGCCTGCAAGTCTTCGTCGTAAATCTCATGTTTTTTATCGGCTAGTTCCTTGAAGCGGGCAAAGGCATCATTCAACTCCTCCTCGGAGGAGAAGCTAACGCCCAGTTCTTCCAGCCGGGTGCGGAAGGCATTACGGCCAGAATGCTTGCCCATGACCATGCGGTTGGCGCTCCAGCCCACGTCCTCGGCACGCATGATTTCATAGGTCTCACGGTGCTTAAGGACGCCATCCTGATGAATGCCAGATTCATGGGCAAAGGCGTTGGCGCCGACAATCGCCTTGTTAGGCTGTACCGGAAAACCGGTGATATTGGCGACTAATCGCGATGCCGGAACGATTTGCGTCGTATCAATGCCGGTTTCGAGCTGAAATACATCACGACGGGTGCGCACCGTCATGACGATCTCCTCTAGCGAGGCGTTGCCGGCGCGCTCCCCGAGGCCATTGATCGTGCATTCCACCTGACGCGCCCCGGCCAGGACGGCTGCCAGTGAATTGGCGACCGCCAGTCCTAGATCGTTGTGGCAATGCACTGAGAAAATGGCTTTATCGGCATTCGGCACCCGCTCGATTAAGTTGCGGATAGTGTGGGCAAATTGCTCAGGGACATTGTAGCCGACAGTGTCGGGAATATTGATAGTGCGGGCGCCCGCATTGATCACTGCTTCGGTAATCCGGCACAGAAAATCCAATTCCGAGCGGCCAGCGTCCTCGGCGGAGAATTCCACGTCATCTGTCCAGCGCCGGGCGCGGCGTACGGCTTCAACGGCGCGTTCCAGCACCTGATCTGGCTCCATGCGCAACTTCATCTTCATATGGATCGGCGAGGTGGCAATGAAGGTATGCACACGACAGGCAGCTGCCTCCTTCAACGCCTCGCCAGCCCGGTCGATGTCTACATCCGAGGCGCGCGCCAATCCGCAGACTGTGCTGCTCTTAACCGCCCGTGCGACTGCCCGCACGGCCTCAAAGTCGCCCGGACTGGCGATAGGAAAACCCGCTTCGATGACATCGACCTTCATCCGCTCCAGCATTTTGGCGATGCGGACCTTTTCCTCCTTGGTCATCGACGCGCCCGGACTTTGTTCTCCATCGCGCAGGGTCGTGTCAAAAATGATCAGCTTGTTCATGCAACGCTCTCCAAGTGGAATTCTGATAGCGATTATGGCGATTTTGCTGGGTTTGTCAGCCGAATATTGGGCCACGCAGGAGAGTAAATCGTTAAACGAATGCCTGACAGGCTGTTATGCCTGGGCATAGCTTATTTTGCCAGTGGTGGTGCAGGGGTCATCCGTTTGTGGCCGACACCCAATACCCCCACTGCCACCCCACCTAATGCGACTGCAAACCACAGTGTGGCAATCCGGCATAGCAGGGTAATCGCCACTGCTGTTGCCCCATCGGCGCCAAATGCGGCCAGCAGCACCCCCATGATCGCCTCGGTGCTGCCCAGCCCGCCCGGTAGAAACGACAGTGCGCCTGCCAGAACGGCAATGGCATAAACACCAATACTCGTGGCAAGAGTGACTTCAACTCCAACATCGTGTGCAATCAAATACAGAGACAATCCCTCCAGCCCCCAGGACACGATGCCTAAGCTCAAGCCAAACAGCAGATAAGCTGGCTGCAATAGCGCCGCCGCTGAATCGAGCAACCGGGCTAGCCGGCCGAATTGATGGCCGTGGCGATGATTCTGACCCCAACCCCGGAGTTTCTCCGGTAACCAGGTGCGGGTTATCAGCCAACCCAGCCCCAGGGTCAATACCCCGGCTATCGCCACCAGCCAGGTATAGTCAGGCCGGGTCAACAGAATCAACAGCGCCAAGAGGCTCATCGCCAGCACATCCAGCAAGCGTTCTACGAACAGCGCCGCCAAACTCTGAGCATAGGCCACCCCGTAGGGATGCAAATACAGTGACCGCACCGCCTCACCGGCCTTGCCAGGCGTAACGGTCAATGTGAAACCGGCCAGGTAGTAGAGAAAATGCCGTCCTGCCGGCAGCGCGTGGCCGAAAGCCGCGACATAGCGTTGCCAGCGCCAGAACCGCAGCAGGTAATTGAGTAACGATAGGGCAAAAATCGCCAGTAATACGGGCAGACTGACCCGCCGCAAGGCAGCGAATACGGCCTGCTGGTCAGCAAATAGCACAACACTCAGATACAGCAGAGCAGCGAGGCCGATACTCAGCGTTAGGGCACGGCGATGGCGGAGGGGCACGTTAAAGTTTCTTTTACAGCTGGGTGCGGATCGCTTCGATCTCTACATCGTCGAGCTGACGCATTAGCTTACCGATGTACTGCAACTGCCGTTTGCGCCCACCCCGTTGTGAGATGCTCTGGGCTAACCGCACTGCGGCCAGCAAGTCCTCCGGCAGCGGTATCCGGTTCAACTGGGTTGCAGTGAGCTTTATCAGTTGCTCGCCCAGATCCTGCAGCGCCGTCGCTTCCCGCTTGCGCTGGCTCTTGCTGGGGGGGCGCGGCGTATCGGATTCGTCCAGGTTGCTGTCGAATGCATCGTCATACATGGAGGGTGTCTTGAGTAGAACGGGCGGTGGGTGCAGGGAAGCGCCGCCCGTGGGTGGAGGTTAGAGCATCACCCGCCGGAAGTCTGCCAGCAGTTGCGCGAGATAGACATTGAAGCGGGTTGCCAGCGCACCGTCGATGACCCGATGATCCGCCGTCAGCGACAACGGCAGGATCAGGCGCGGTATGAACTGCTTGCCATCCCATACCGGCTTCATCACTGACTTGCTGGCGCCCAGGATGGCCACTTCCGGGGCGTTGATGATCGGCGAGAAGGAGGTGCCGCCGATACCGCCTACCGAGGAGATGGTAAAGCAGGCGCCCTGCATCTCCGCCGGGCCTAGCTTACCATCGCGCGCCTTCCTGGCCAGTTCACCGGTCTCTCTAGCGATGTCGAAGACACCCTTTTTATCAGCATCTTTTATCACAGGCACCACCAGCCCATTAGGCGTGTCGGCGGCGAAGGCGATATGAAAGTACTGCTTGTAGATCAGGTTGTCACCATCCAACGAGGTATTGAATTCCGGGAATTGTTGCATCGCCCGGACGCAGGCTTTGATCATGAATGCCAGCATGGTCAGCTTGATGCCGCCGCCTTTCTCATTCTCCTTGTTGATCTGAATGCGGAAAGCTTCCAGATCAGTAATGTCGGCGTCCTCGTGATAGGTCACCGCTGGAATCATCACCCAGTTGCGCGACAGGTTGGCGCCAGAGAGTTTCTTGATCCGTGGCAGAGGCTTGGATTCTACCGGGCCGAATTTGGCGAAATCCACTGTTGGCCACGGCAGTAAATCCAACACGCCGCCGCCCGTGACACCGCCCGCAGATGCCGCTGCTGGCATGGCGCCGGTCATCACCCCTTTAACGAACGCTTGCACATCTTCTTTGAGCAACCGCCCCTTGGGACCGGAACCTTTGGCCAGCCGGGTCAGGTCGACGCCCAATTCACGGGCGAAACGCCGTACCGAGGGGCTGGCGTGAATCTTGGCAACGCCAGGCGCGGTAGCGGCTTCAGCAGGCGACGGGGACAGGGCGGTGACGGGCGGGGGCTTGGGTGCGCCTTCTGCTTTAGGTGCGCGTGGGCCAAGCGTGATAGCGCTCAGGGTATCAGGTAGCTGTGGTTTGGCGGCAGCGTCAGTCACGCTCGTCCTTAACCGCAGGATCAGGTCGCCCTGTGAAACCGAGTCACCCACCTTCGTCTCAATGGTTTGCACGGTACCGGCATAGGGCGAAGGCACTTCCATGCTGGCTTTGTCACTTTCCAAAGTGATCAATGGCGTGTCAATGTCAACATGATCACCGGGCACGACCAGCACTTCGATGACCGGTATGTTTTTGAAATCACCAATGTCCGGTACCCGTACCTCGTGTACTTCACCCGGACCATCCATAGAGGTGGCTTCGCGGGTATCAGCGGATGGGTGTTCGGGCGTGGACACGCTTTCGGCTACATCCAAGTAGAGGATCAGATCACCTTGCGAGACTTTGCTACCGGCTTTCACTTTGACTTCACGGATCACGCCTGCTAAGGGAGAAGGCACCTCCATCGACGCTTTATCAGTTTCCAGGATGATCAGCGGCGTTTCCACGTCGACGCTGTCGCCAGTGGCGACCAGCACTTCAATGACATCCACACCCTTAAAGTCGCCGATATCCGGCACATGAATTTCTTTAATAATGCTCACAGGCAACTCTCCCTTATACCGTCAGCGGGTTCGGCTTTTCGGGGTTGATAGCGTACTGGGCAATGGCCTCAGCGACCTTGGCAGCAGGGATTTGGCCTTCATCGGCCAATGCTTTGAGTGCAGTCGCTGTCACGTAGTACTGATCCACCTCGAAATGCTGGCGCAATTTGGCGCGGGTGTCGCTGCGTCCGTAGCCGTCCGTGCCCAGCACCAGATAGTGGCGCGGAATGAAGGGCCGCAGTTGCTCAGCGTACAGTTTCATGTAATCGGTCGCTGCGACTACCGGCCCGGGATGGTTGGCCAGGCAGCTTTCGACATAACTCTTGCGGGGAGGCTCGGTGGGATGCAGCAGGTTCCAGCGGGCTACGTCCTGCCCCTCGCGGGTCAAGCCGTTGATGCCCGGTGTTGCCCAAATATCAGCCACCACACCCCAATCCTCATGCAGCCGGCTGGCGGCGGCGATTACCTCCCGCAGGATGGACCCGCAACCCATCAGTTGCACCCGGGGTCCGTCGCCTTCACCTTTGCGGAACAGATACATGCCCTTGAGAATGCCTTCCTCTGTCCCTTCTGGCATGGCTGGATGATGATAGTTCTCGTTCAGGGTCGTGATGTAATAAAAGACGTTTTCCTGATCCTGGAGCATTCGCTTCAGCCCATCCTGAATGATCACTGTCAGTTCGTAAGCAAAGGTCGGGTCGTAAGACACGCAATTGGGGATGAACTGCGCGAAGATTTGGCTATGCCCATCTTGGTGCTGCAAACCCTCGCCGGCCAAGGTGGTGCGTCCGGAGGTGCCGCCAATCAGGAAGCCGCGCGCTTGCAAGTCGCCGGCCGCCCAAGCCAGGTCGCCAATGCGCTGGAAGCCGAACATTGAATAATAGATATAGAACGGCATCATGTTGACGCCATGATTGCTGTAGGCGGTGCCCGCAGCGATCCAGGAGGACATGGCGCCGGCTTCGTTGATGCC
>DDST01000119.1 GCA_002343485.1 Proteobacteria bacterium UBA2383 | reverse complement strand
CAGAACAAGATTCATCCTGGCGATGCGATGGATAAAGATCTCTATGACCTGCCTCCAGAAGAGGAAAAGCAGATTCCCAAGGTCTGCTTCTATTTCGATGAGGCGCTAACCGCTCTGCAAAATGACCACGAATTCCTGCTGAAGGGCGGCGTATTCACCAGCGATCTGATTGATGCCTATATCGAATTGAAACAGGCAGAAGTGACCCGGTTGCGTATGACCACGCATCCGGTTGAATTCGATATGTATTACAGTTTGTAAATGTTCATCTCTTCCCTCTAGCAGAGGGAGGATTTAAACAACCCATTGCTTCATAAGACGCCCTCCCTCTAGCAGGGAAGGGCTGAGGTATGAAAGATTAGGAGGACGGCGAAACCACCGTCCGGTTGATCATGGGATGATCGTCGTCGCGCGGTCCGAAATCACTATCAGGATGCCAGGCTACCACATCCAGCGCTTCATCTTGGGTGAAAAAGGAATGCTGGCAACCGGTGGGAATGTACCAGCCCATACCGGGATGCAAGGGGTGAACGCCATCTGGCGTGCGGCACTCACCCGTTCCTCCCATAATCACCCCAATTCGCACTGAGGGATGAGTATGTGGCGTCTGATCCGTGTGTGGTGGAATGTGCAGATGGTTGAGACAGGGTTCGCCCCATCGAGGCGGACAGACTAACAACGTATCGCTGCAACCGTCGATATAGCGCAACCGTCCAAGCGTTTCCAGTGGGCCACCACTTTGCCGCAGGCCGCGATAATTGGCCAAAGCGATCACCAGGCCGCTACCACCCTGTATCGAACCCACATCCGGCAAAGCAAAAAACATCCCCCGGCATAGATCAAACCGGCCAGCGCCTGGATCACGCAACTGAGCCTGACCGGCCGTGACCATGCCATAGCACGTTGCGTCAGCCGGCAACAGCAAGGGGTTTTCCACCCAACCCCAAATTTGAATGGGGGCCAAGTCCAGAAGCAACCCGTGACGAATCTCAATCGGTGTGAAGGAAATCATGCTTGTGCATCAATCAAAGTGGGAACCGGCCTATAAGCCGGGTTCTGTCGAGGACGGTCATTCATCTGCGGCGCTTGTCACCAAGCGCCTGTAGCAACCTACCCTGGAGCCGTGCGGACCACACGTAAATGCTCCTCTATTTGGTCTTGCTCCAAGCGGGGTTTACCATGCCACGCCTGTTGCCAGCCGCGCGGTGCGCTCTTACCGCACCTTTTCACCCTTGCCGGTTCTTGCGAACGTAGGCGGTTTGTTTTCTGTGGCACTTTCCGTCGGCTTACGCCGCCCAGGCGTTACCTGGCGCTCTGTCCTGTGGAGCCCGGACTTTCCTCTATGCCGCCCTGCGGCACAGCGACCGTCCAGCCGGTTCCCAAGACCTAGTGTCCGCCCATAAGCAACAGTTAGCAAGGTCTCGCCCGTGCAATCATTCATCTGCGGACAGCCCGCTCGACAAGGGTGGAAACTCGGGATGGTGGGATTCCTGCTGCCGCACAGCAGGATTATATTGAAGACAGTTGGGTACACAGGCGCATTCAAAGGCGATTTTCATCGGTGCAATCCGCCCCTCATTCTTCAATTGAAACAGCCGTGGCACCACGCGATCACGCAAGGTGTCCGGGTCGATGGTATTGACATAGATCTTGGTGCCGCCCTCAAAGCCGGCCGGCGTTGACACCCGCCACTTAATCAGCACCCGCCATGGCATTGGCACATCCACATCGGGCGGCTTGTAATACCATTCTTCGTTACACGGAATATCCGCCCCAGTGGCAGCATGGCACGCATGAACCAGATCGGACATGCTGCGCAATTCTTCCGGGGAGTGATTCCATGGTTGGCTGCGCTCACTTTTAGAGAAAATCTCCAGCGTCGGGTAGCGATGGCCAAAACCGGCATAGGCGATGGCATGGTCGTTTTCGGCAACCACCAAATTACGGTAGGCAGCAAAATTGACCGCTGCCTCATTGTAAATGTTGGGGTTAGCTCGCACCCGTTGCAGCTCCACTTCATTCTGGACGCCACGCTCATCAATCGCGACCAGTTGCTTGTGTAGATGGTCAAAGGATGCCCCGGCTGGCTTCAACCAATTCTGGAAGACTGCGACATAACGCACGTAGCGATTGTTGATATACAAATCGCGTATGGCGTCGATGGTGAAGCGTAGATACTGATAGTGCTCTTCCGGTGTCAGCATACCGGAGGATGCCAACTGATGGTTATGGGTAGCGCCGTCGACGAAATGACGCCGGGCGACGATGAGTTCATGGCCCCCGCCGAAAAAGGCATTGGCCAGTTGCAGCTTCTCATCCTGGGATATCTGATTACAGGCAGCGTCATCCATGCCAGAGGCTTTCAATCGTTGATCCACCACGTGCAGAACATGATGACGACCCGCTTCTGAAGCTAGATATTCGCACTTGTGAGCCTCGATGGCGTCAGGAACCCGGTAGCCAAAATTCTTTTGCCAATAGTCGAAAGAGACGATTTCGAACAGGTTGGGAATGCGCCGGAGTTCAGCGACAGTATTGAACAATTCATCGGCGTGGAGGTGACGCAAGGTAACGAAGCTGTCATTCGCTTTGATCAATCGCGCCTTTTCGGGTGGGGTCTCTAGATAGCGCCGGGCGCAGAAGGCGCAGTAGGCGTCCATATGGGCCGGTTCGAGGGGCATAGGGTTGAATGTGCTAATGCCCAATGGCCGATTACCCCGGCCGGGCACGGTCCACACTTCCGTTCCCGTAAAAGGATTCACCTGCTTGATGGTCCCGTCGGCCATCCGCATCAGATAGTTGGATTCAGGAATGATTTGCGGCTGCATGTTTGAACTCTACTCCACGCCTAGGAGGCTCCAGTCCTTGCATCAAGGACCCGTTGACTCTAATTCTTCAATTTTATGTCATCCACACGAAAATCTATCCGTCACTCCCCTTCCGGCGGATTTTTCCATGATGAGGCCACCGGGTTAAATATCAGGTGATGAGAACCGCTTCCCGCCAGCGCCGCACGGCGTTAATCAGGTAAATGCGCTGGGCAGTGTATAGATCGGTCTCGGTCAAAATGCGTTCCTGGAGGTGGCCGTGGGCTAGCAGCCAGCCGCGAAATGTACCGGGCAGCAAGCCACATGTTACGGGCGGGGTAACGCGATTGCCTCCTATTTCTAAGACCACATTGGCCGTGCTAGCCTCGGTCAACTCCCCGCGTTCGTTCCACAAGAGCACCTCATCACAATCCGGGCGCGTGGCCCGGGCCGTCTCGTAGACCTGGCGTTCAGTGGTTTTGTGATAGAGCCAGAGGGTGCTGGAATCGACCGGTTGCCGCGCCCAACCGACGCGCACCGGTTGCGGCGGCGCACTCTGCGCTAGCGCTGCGGTTTCTACTTCAAAGACACCGTTTGAACTCACCAGCAACCGGATTTTGGATGCCTCGAACAGGGTCGTTGCTAAGGTGGTTAGCCGGGCATCAATGGCGGTTCGATCCAATGGAATGCCGAAATAGGCCGCTGAATCCGCCAGTCGTTGCAAATGACCCGCTAAGAGAAAATAGCCAGTTCCTGGTTCCCACAGCAGCGTTTCCAGCAATCGGAAATCCGGAGGCTTCCGCGTGAGTATCTGTGCTTTCAACAAGCACTCCTGATATTCATCGGCGGCATCTGAATCCCAGACAATGCCGCTACCGACACCATAAAGGGCTTGTCGTCGCTCGCGGTCGAAGAGGACGGTGCGAATCGCGACATTGAATTGCGCTTGCCGGTCCGGACCGATCATGCCCACAGCTCCGGTATACACTCCGCGGGGTTGCGGCTCTAATTCGCGAATGATCGCCATTGTGCACACTTTGGGTGCACCCGTAATCGAGGCGCAGGGAAACAGGTGTTGCAGAATCCCGGTTACTGGCGCCTGGGTTCGTGCGGTGACCGTGGAGGTCATTTGCAGTACGGTGGGATAGCGTTCGATCTCGAATAATTGCGTCACCGCCACGCTGCCGATCCGGGCCACTTGACCCAGGTCATTGCGCACCATATCGGTGATCATCAAATTCTCGGCCCGGTTTTTTTCAGACTGGTGCAGACAGAGCCGGTGAGCTTCATCCTCTGCCCGTGTCCGTCCACGCTGGGCAGTTCCTTTCATCGGTTTCGCGGTGAGTTGCTCGCCATCCAACCGGAAGAATAACTCTGGGGAGGCTGAACAAATGACAAACCGGCCCATATCGATAAAAGCTGCGTATTGCCCTTGTTGCGCAGTGGCCAGATCAGTGAAGAATGCTTGAGGTTCGCCAGTGAATTCCGCTTCCAGCGCAAAAGTGTAGTTCACCTGGTAGCTGTGGCCTCGTACGAGATAATCCTTGATGCGTTCAATACTCAGCACGTAGTCGTCAAGGCGAAGGCGGGGTCGCCAAGGGCTGGTCGTGCAAACCGCTGGCGCCGCTGGACCACTGGAAACCGGAGCCGCGATATCTTCAGCGCGTGTGTACAAGCCAAACCAAATCAATGGCAAATCAGGCAGAGGTGGATGAGCGCTCAGGCCATACGCAGCGGCTGCTTCATAGGCTATGAATCCAACTGCGTATTGGCGATGCTGATTCACCGCATTTTCAATAGCCCATAACGCCGGAATCACTTCATCCGGACGCATGGCTACGATCACGCGTTCCGGTGTGGTAAACCGGAGTACACGAGAGCCAGTTTGAATGATGGCGGTATTCAAGGCAATACGGTTTTATTCATGAGGACGATTAGACAGCTTGTTTCCACAGTGATTTCTCATCCATGCGAAAACAGATTTTGATGCATGGCGGCTATCATAGAGTGGGTGTTTGTTGCCTTGTTACTTATCCGGAGTTTTGTTATGTCCGATACCATAACTCATTCGCTGTCCGATGTTGACCAGCAATTATTACGTTCCCTGCTCACGATGGGAATGGTTGTTGAAGCCCGGGATGTTTACACCGATGGCCATCTCTGGCGGGTTAGTCAGTATTCGAAGCGGCTGGCGGAGCAGGCTGGGCTGTCGCGTTATGAAACTTTCCTGATCGCTGCTGGTGGATTTCTGCATGACTTGGGAAAAGTAGGCGTTCCGGATGCGATTCTCAACAAACGCGAGCGCTTGAGTGATGAGGAATATGCGACGGTCAGGACACATCCGGTGATTGGCCGCGATCTGATGTGGCAACACCCGCTAGCGCCACTGGCTCTGGATGCCGTGTGCTACCATCACGAACGACCCGATGGCGAGGGTTATCCCTATCGCTTGAACGACGGAGAAATACCGTTCGCTGCCCGGATCATTGCCATCGCTGACGCCTTTGACGCCATGACCAGTACCCGGTCTTACCGGCACCGCCTGCCGATTGAGGAGGCGCTGGCTATCCTGCGTGAAGGGCGAGGGCGTCAATTCGATGCCATGCTGTGCGATCATTTCCTGGCGCTGGCGGCGACCGGTCAATTGGAGACGATCGTCGCTCACAGCTTTCACGGGCGCCGGTTGGTAGATTGCCCGGCATGTGGTCCGGCGATGATGGCGATTGACGCGGCAACGACGGATGGCAGCCTGCATTACTGCCGCGCCTGCCGTGGGGAATTCCGCCTGCATCGCAGCGATGGAACCTTCATAGCTGAACCTACAGGTCAACAGGCTTTGCCGGATCAAGTGCAACCCCGGCCTGATCCCGATCCTGGCCCGATTAAAGAGTTACTGGCGGCAGGAACACGCCCCCCTGCCGCACTCCCAGAGGTCTTGTCTACGCCTTCTGCTGAACCGGCTGCTGAACCGAAGATTACGCCCTTCGTCCCATCGCAGGTTCTTCTGTTGCAACCGAATCCCGGACAAAGCGAAATGTGGCGTGAGACGCTGGCAAGCGCGCCCTTAACGGTGCTGTCATTCCCCGCGGATAGTGATTTAAAAATCGGGTTGCGAATCATGGCAGCTGAAAATCACACCCCTGACCTGGTAGTGATCGATACCAGCTACTTTCTGGCGCGCAACGCGAATCCTTATGCCTTTGCCAGCTGGTTAGCGCGATGGGTACCAGGCGTCCGGCTGGTATTGACCAACAGCGCCGCGGCCCAGATCACCGGACCGGTCCGGACACAAGCTATCCGGCGCGGCGCTGTTGATTTGTTGCCAGCTTTGCCAGATGACCGCATGCAGGCACGGTCTATCGTATTGAAGATGCTGGCGGAGCTGCGTCGGCCTGCACCCGCCGTCGAACTGGCTGAAGAAGAAGCAAGTGAGCCTCGCCTCAGTGGACCGCTTACTGATGCCGCTCAAATTGTAATCGCCATGCGCAGCCCAGGCGGTGTTGCCATCCAAGATCGCAGTTACCGCTTTAAGACTTATCCGCGCTGTTTTACCGGCGCTGAAGCGGCTGACTGGTTGCGGCGCACGTATGGTCCCGGTCAGCAGGAGGTATTGAAATTCGGTTCCAGCCTGGTGGCGCGCAAGATCATTCACCATGTGACGAATGATCACGACTTCAAGGATGAGCATCTTTTTTACCGATTCATCGTCGATGAGGTGCTGGGAGGGTGAGGAATACTTACTATTCTTATATGAATCTATTTTCGTAATCATTCACTCTCTTCGCCGGCTTGCCGGCGAAGAGAGTGAATGATTA
>DDST01000128.1 GCA_002343485.1 Proteobacteria bacterium UBA2383 | reverse complement strand
CATCCAATTACCGACATGAGCGACTCACGTTTCCCGGCGGGCTATTGATTGGCGATACCGCCGGTTTTTTGAACGTGTCCAAGATCAAAGGTATTCACACAGCGATGAAATCGGGCATGGTGGCGGCAGAGAGCGTATTTGATGCGCTCGGCGCGGCAGAGCCTGCTCTTGAAATCGGCGCGTACCCCGGCCGGCTCAAGCAATCCTGGCTGTGGGACGAACTTTCTCAGGTGCGCAATATCCGCCCCAGCTTCCGTTGGGGACTGTTCGGGGGCATTCTTTACTCGGCCCTCGACACCTATCTCTTACGCGGCCGCGCGCCTTGGACCTTGCACCATCACGAGGACCACAAGGCGCTCAAACCGGCGCGCGCCTATACCCCGATCGAATATCCCAAGCCTGATGGTAAGATCAGTTTTGACAAGTTGTCTTCCGTGTTCATTTCCAACACCAATCACGAAGAGAACCAGCCCTGCCATCTCACGCTGCGAGACCCTAATGTGGCGGTCACGGTTAATCTGGCCGAGTACGCCGGCCCGGAACAACGCTACTGTCCGGCGGGGGTGTATGAGTTTGTCGAGGAAGGGGGTCCGTCACGGCTGCAAATCAACGCTCAGAACTGCGTGCATTGCAAAACCTGCGATATCAAAGATCCGGCCCAGAATATCAACTGGATCGTTCCCGAAGGCGGCGGCGGACCGAATTATCCGAATATGTAGGCGGGCCGGGCCGTTTTTACGGTACTGATTTGATGGGATGGATCACTTTGGTATACGGCTGTGTAATATCTTCCACATGCCAGTTTGCCCAAATCCGGCCACTCTCGTCCGGCTCTAAGGCCAACCAGTTGCGGGTACCGATGAAGTGAGTACGTGTGCCCGGAAACGGCGTCATTTCAGAGGTGATGTCACGGTCGTCCACGTACTGCTTATCCATGACGCTTTCCAGGAAAAACAGCATGACCCCTGGCGGTGCGGGGTGAACGATGCCGGACGAGGTCAGTTGCGAGATGACTTGGGCAGAACGATCCGCCGCATTATTGCGATTGCTGGTGATGATGCCGACCGCCCCCACATGCACATCGCCGGAAAGCAGCGTGACCCGGCATTGCTGGGCTTGGCTTAAGGCAAGCAACCGATGGATGAAACGCAAGCGTTCCTGCTTGTGTGCTGGACTGTTCCAGTGATCCCGGAGATCGTCTTCTAATGCTTGCTGGCCAGGGAAAATGGAAAGCATCTGCTCAATGATCGAAAAATCCGGGTGTACCACGGGTATGCTGGATAGAATCAGGAGATGGCGAGGCCGGCCGGCTGGCAGCGCCTCAAGCCAGCCGTAGACCGCGTTCCAGTTCGCCGCCGCGATAACCTGGGAGCTGTTACGGTCGTGGCGCATATCGAGCGCCAGAATCGCCATCGCGTGATCGCCCGCCGGCTCGATGGTACAGCCATAAGCAAACGACGTGCTGGAGGGTATCCCCAGGGGATGCGCCTCGCCCGCCTTTAACTGTAATTGATAGAGGGCAAAGTAGTCGCGGGCCGTTTTGAAAATGCCCTGATGAACTTCGCACTGCTGGAGTTCTGGTGAATAAGAGCCCCAGCCATCGAAGATATCGTGGTCGTCCCACATCATGAGCACCGGGATGCGCGCCAACACCGCCGCCGGTTCTTTCTGGCTCCAATTCTCGATATACAGCGCATTGTAGAACTGGTCCACCTTCCTCATCATGGCGGCCGTGAAAGAACGTTTGATCGCCTGCGCGACCGGTAAACCGGCCCACTCACGCAACTCAGGGATGACATCCCAAATTGAATCTGCGTAGACCTGATCGCCGCCCATCATCAGCAAATGATAATGGCGCTCAGCGTGTTTTGCGGCAAGATCCGCCCACAGCCGCTGGGGAACTTTGCAGCTATTTTTCACCTTTGCGCTGGAAAATCCATTACAGGACGCATAAGCAGAGTTAGGCAGCGAACCCTTAGCAGGCACCCAAAATTCCGCCTGGATTCCTAGCACTTCGTAGCGCACCAATTGCTCCACGTCTGCTTGCTGCACTGGAAAATCCCAGCGCCAAGCCCGTGAATTAGGATTGGCTTCGGGCATGGTCTTGAGCAAGGTAGCGGTCACGGAGACCGCCGACCCGCCGGCTGGCAAAAAAACCAGCGTGGGCGCATCCGTTTGCAGGCCGGTGACCAGCAGCACGGATACCCGCCACTCGTCTTGCCACTGCCCGCGAAATCCTAAAACCGGTCCTGCCTTAATCGCCATTGAGGTTCTCCTTCGCTAGCAGCGATACCAGGAAAGCGGGCAATGCCGCAAACAGTTTGTCATCCGCATCTTATTCTGAACAGTAGCTCATTTTGGCCATAAACGTGTTCAAGGATTGGAACCGGGAGGGATCGGCAACCTGTTGCACCGCCTCCAGATACGCATGCCAGCCGGCCTCTCCTGCTGGCCAGCCCCCCGGTTCGCGATCATGTTACGCGAAGGCCGATGACAGTTATCCTGACCTCACTAGATGTGGAATGGCCCCTTCTTCAGGGAAGAGCATCTGGAGATAGGTGTCCATCTCGACACCGGGCCATAGCCGGATTCGAGCCTCCATTGGCGGATAGTCTCGTCCAGAGCTGACGCCATACTAAAGCCGTCAAACGGTTCGTTCACAACGTACCCTCAACCCCGGTAAGCGCATACCATTCAACCACCCGATCGAAGTGCGCGGCCGGATAGAATGGCATCTGTGCCCGGCGCTGTATATCAGCGGTTAATGGACGCCCAAGCGTTCTCTAACACCTTGATATTCGTCTAAGGAAGTCACTGTGATCACAATCCGCACCTTGCCGGTCTTCCAGTAGCGGAGCTTGACATCAGCACCCAATTGCTCGCTCCAAAGCGCCTGCTCTCGAACCGTATCACCATCGGTTGTGTTATCAGGCAATTTTCTTTCAGCGGCTTCGGCGGATTTTGCAATCTGCCGTTCAAGCTCTCGAACGCTCCATTGCTGTCCAGCTGCCCGATGGGCCCATTCTAGTTGCTGTGCGCTCGACAATCCGAGAAGCAATTCCCCATGTTTGGCCGTTAGGGCGCTTCGTTCGATGAGTTCTTGAATAGTTTCTGGAAGCTTCAAGAGCTGCAAGATGCGGTTCACGGTCTTGATATTTTGACCGATTGCCTCCGCCAGCTCGGTTTGAGAAAAGCCTTGTTCTTTCACGACACGTTGATAGCCTCTCGCCAGATCCATTGGATTAAGATCGCTGCGTGCAACGTTTTCTGCGAGTGAATACAAGGCAGTACGCCGTTCATCCAAGCTCCGGATGATGACCGGCACGGTACTCATTCCGCCCTGTTGCGCCGCGCGCCAGCGCCGCTCACCGGCAACAATTTCATAATAATCGCTGGATGGCGCATCCAGCGGGCGGACCACGATCGGCTGAATAATGCCCAGCGCTCGAACGGTCGCCACCATGGATTCCAGTTCCGCCGGATCGATGGTCCGGCGCGGCTGGTTTTTCCGGGGGATCAGCTTTTCAATCGGCAACTCGCGTTTCAAACCGTCGGTCACGGTGAGGTTCCCCGGTTCGGCAGCATTAAGAAATTCGGCCATGCTTCTGCGCTTAGTGGCCATGCCGTATCTCCATCGGTTGGTCTATTTCCGCCGCGCGCCATACCTGCCAGACGTGCTGCATGATCTCCGCGTTAACCGCATTCATAGCGTCGATGGCTTTGAGATAGGTCTCGCGTGCTCCACGGGGCGCCTCGATTTCGTAGAGGCTCATCTGATCACCCGTTGCGCGTTGCAGTTCGCGGGTTTGCGGCATCCGGTTGGTGAGAAGAAATTCACCGTAAGCTTTATTGAGCAGCGTCATGTTGGTCCGCGTCTCCGGCGCACTGTCGGTGCGCGTCATCAACAAAGAGAGCTGGCGTACCCGCAGCGCCTGAGCATACGTACTGGCCAACTGGGATACGATGGCGAAGTATTGGACGCTGCTGGCAATGTCATAAAAGTTCGGGGTAATCGGCATCAAGATCATGTCTGCTGCGGCAATGGCATTGAGGCTAAGCATTCCCAGCGCCGGTGGCGTATCCATCACAATCAAATCATAGCGATCCGCCACCCGTTCCAGTGCTTGGTGCAAGCGCTGGGGTAACGGTCCAAGGCGTTGCCGATCGTTCTCATGAGCTTGCAGCATTTGCCAGTCGGTGTATTGCAGCGAGAGCTGCGCGGGAACCAGATCAATCTCATTCCAACGGGTTCGCTGAATACTGCGCAAGATCAGTTCCGGGTTGGCCGTCAAGCTGGGACCAATATCCTCGTCCGCACGGATGCTCAGTCCAGGGACAAGTCCAAACGCTGTGGTGAGCGTGGCTTGAGGGTCTAGATCGACCATGAGCACGCGAAACCCTTCACGCGCCGCATAGTGACTCAAATGCAGGGCATGACTGGTCTTGCCGACACCGCCCTTGAGATTGCTGAAAATGATCCGTACACACGATGCTGGATGGCTCGTGTCTCGCTTTAAAAGCCGTCGTGCTTGGTTAATTTCGTTGTAGTTATAGACCCGTCGTTCCAATGCGCCGACCCGCGTTGTCCGCGGCGGAGGCAGTATACCGCCGCCTTCTTTATCGCGTATGTGCTGGCTGGTGCAGCCGATGATTTCAGCGGCTTTCTCAATACCGAAATCCGGCAAACACCGCTGATCGTAATCACGCTCCAAATAGGTTTGCAAATCACTCAACAGTTGCCGGCCCCGTTGAGACGCATTTTCCGCTAATTGCGCAAGATCGAATCCACTGATGAGCATGGATGGAGGCACTCCTTACCGCAGTAGTGATTTGTTTGCTATATTAGCTAACATTTGTGTATTTTTAGCAAACAAAATTTCTTTTTGCTAATTTTCCCACCGGTGAGAAAATCAAACGGAAGAATTGATGGTGTGCAACAGATGGTTGAGGAAAATCGCAGTGTATTGAAGTTTAAAAAGGTGGCGTTTGAGCAAGGAAAGGCCGAAGGCTGATGGCCTCGGCGAGGATTTCAGGCCAAACTTCATAAGCCTCATGTCCATCGGTCTCAGCAAGAAAGCCATGTTTGCCGTTCTCTCCTAACCTGAATGGTCCCCTCTCACAATGTCACAAGAACCAACTGTCCCGCATCGGCCGCTCACGCCCCCCAAGCCACCGGTTCCCGGCGAATGCTGCGAACGTGGTTGTGAGAACTGCGTCTGGGTGTTTTATCACGAAGCGCAACGCCGCTATGAAGCCGCTTTACAGGCGCTAACCGCAGCAGCGCCCGATCACCCGGACCATCCGGCTTCTCATCCTATTCAGCCGGAGCTATCATGATCCCGGATGCAGAGCACCTCCACGCTAAGAGCTCTTCCCGCGATCTGGAAAAGCTACGGCTTTGTTGGAACCAAAGACGCCTGCTGGATCTGGATTTGCTCAAGTTCAAGCACATCCCAGATAGCATCCAGCCGTTCTAGCCGCAGGTGTTGCGGCCTGCCATTGACGCCAAGATTCAGGAATTGATCAGCCAAGTAACCAATGCATAAGGCCCGGATGGTGATCGAGGAAGCTACATCACTAAAACCATCGATGAGCCTCTTCAGAGAGGCCCGTGCGGGAAAAGGAATTTCATATATGCGGTCCTATTCCTCAGTTACAACAGCCACTTGGGAATTCCCTATGCTCCCCCCAAGCCCTGCCAACCGCTACCACGTTGACCATGCGGAACGGTTGCGCCGCACCTTCCACACCCTCACTGGACGCGATCTGGTCGACCCAGCACTGGCCCCGGATGCAGCGGCAGACGTCTTGTTTCACGCTGCGTTTGTGGTGCTATCGCATAATACCGCACCCGATCCGCTGCTGACCTACGGCAATCAGGCAGCCTTGAACCTCTTCGCGCTGACTTGGGAGAACCTGATCCAGATGCCCTCGCGCCTGACAGCGGAAGCCCCCAACCAGGCCGGGCGGGCGCGGCTGCTGGCAGAAGTCACCGCGCGCGGCTATATCGACGACTATTCCGGGGTGCGCATTTCCCGCACCGGTCAACGGTTTCTAATCGAGCGCGCCACCGTCTGGAACCTGACCGATGCGGCGGGCCAGCGCTGTGGACAGGCGGCGATGTTCCGGGAATGGCGGTACCTAGATAACATCAGTTCCGGATAAGCAGGGGGAGGATGCTGGAGCATCCTCTTCAGATCGCGGGCTGGGCCTTTAAAGCGGCAGACAATGATACCGCTCGGGATCTCTACGCATGGGCCTTGCAGATTACATCCTGCTGGCCTCATCCAAGAAGCGGCGCAAATTCACCCAGCAGGCGCTGGCCGGGGCAGCCCGAATGACACTGGTTATGGCAACGGATAGCGGCTGTGGAGCGCTGCATCCAGCGCGGCATCAGCGATAGCGTAGCAGTCGAACTGGGGGTTGTTCCAAGCGGCAGGAATAGCCGTACCCGTGCAGTATTGATTGCCGGTGCTGTAGTCTTCACCGCCACTGCTCAATCCTAAGGTGCGCACCGCCCAGCGACCCACATTGTACCAAATATGCGGACCCGGACAGATTTTCCGGCACGATTGCCGGTGACCGTAGATATAACGAATCCTTCGGGTTTGAATCAGCAAGCGGACCAATCGCCGGCCACTGTCGAGCTGCGGCAAGGTGGGAATGTGCATGCCGAATTTTTTGGCTTTATAGGCTTTGCCATCGGTACCGGGCGGATTGCCGGCAAATTCGATGGCGATGCCGCGCCGATTGAAATCGTGCGAAGCGTACAAATATTCGGCGATATCGTGTAAATACAGGATATCGCCACTGCGTAAGACAGCAAAATGGGCATTGACGCGATCATAAAGCGGGATCGAGTTTCCCCAATCGAAACTCATCGAATGGAGCACGATAGCATCGATGTTTCTACGATCCTTGTCATGGCTTTTGATATGGTGCGCATGGCCTTTGGAATTTTTCTTCACTGCTTCGCGGCGATCATGAAATTTTATCGCAGCGAGCTGCTGGAGCTGGAGAATTTGCGTGACAGCGATCGAGGTCAGCATTGGGCAATCCTTTCTATCAAAGGGCCTACAGCATGCGCATACCACAGGCGTTTTCAGAGTGTGGTTTCAAATTTTGGCAAAATTCATGCCAAATATAATTCGCGTATTGACAGCGCGCCGCTCTCTACACCTGCGCTCTGGAAGATCTGGCTAACAGTAGACCGGCCTGAACCGGTCCACGCTCAGACGGAGGCCAATCTGGTTGAAATTGAGACCCTTTAAAACTGTATTTGCACGCCAAGGAAACATCTAGGGCCGGTACCTGCTGTTGACCGGCTTGATGGGCATCGGTAAATCCGTCGTGCTGGAAGCAGTTATTGGCCGACTGCATTTTCTCATTACTTCCTTTCTGAGCTGCCTATCCGGCAATGAACGGACTGATTGGTTGAAATCGTAATCTATGCTTGCAATCGTGGTTAGTTTGATTTGAGTTAAAAACTCAAATTTGTTCGGCGGCTACAGGTAGTGCAATACCTCAATTACTGCCGGAATGCAGCTCAGAAAATAGCTGGATTCACTTGTGTTTCATGGTGAAACTTCACTGCCGGACAGATAGCAAAACATCGAGGTCAGGATGACATCGGCGTTTTTTCTATGCTCGACTAAAAACATTAGTTTGTGGAGAACTTAGCAGTTATCGCCGTAGTGCAAGTAATCGGCCCTCTGGCCGCTTAGCGTTGTATCCAGCCAGCATTCTGCCCTGCTTTGAGCGGCTCGTCACGGTGATTCACGGCGTAAAAGGCCACGCCTGCGAAGATGGTGAGCAGTACGGCAATAGTGATGTATTTCATGAGTCAATCCCAGCAAGAATCTGACATCAACGGCATCCTCAAAGAGGGGCGGCCATACTCACGAGGCGAAGCAACCTCATGTGCCGCCCGTCTGTTGGCGCTGCGCTAACAGGCTCTATGAGTCACCTTCTCTTGAAGGCTCGACTTTACCCTCAACGCTTTCAACGCCTTGATGTGGCTGGCCAACGCCTGGCGCAACAAGGTTAGATCGACCGCAGGCAGCTGTCGTCGGATTTCATTCTGGATGCCGGTCTGGGGCAACCTGGATACATCTTACTTCTGATCGTCATGCGTCCGCTCCAGTTGCTGGGTGTCACTCGCCATAGTGGCGAAGACTCGAACAAATCTACACCTCGGATGTTCATCGTTTTCCTTCTTAAGGACCCGTCATTTAGCACATCTATCAAAACAATAGACAAAATTTATTTCTGTTATTGGCAGTGACCACCCATACTGCGAACTGTTGGAGAGTCTGCTTGCAGTCATTGAGACTGTGAGCGAATAACGTACTGATAACGATGACGATTAAGAATAGGGATCTTCTTTTGCGCCGGTTCCTTCTTGATCGTCTGAACCCCAGGAGGTAGAAATCCCATGCCGAGACCCACAATAAGATCGCTCGTTGCCATCTTGGCAGCCGCACTGACACCGTTTGCGTCCGTGAGTCTTGCTTTGGCGCAGGGTGAGCCCAAGCCGAACCAATTTTGGTGGCCTGACGAACTCAACCTTCAACCTTTGCGCGACCACGACCCGGCATCCAATCCCTACGGCAAGGACTTCGACTATGCCAAGGCCTTCGCCAGTCTCGACCTTGCGGCCGTCAAGAAAGACCTCAAAGAATTGATGACCACCTCCCAGGACTGGTGGCCAGCCGACTGGGGTCACTACGGCCCCCTATTCATCCGCATGGCGTGGCACAGCGCCGGCACCTACCGTGTCGCTGACGGGCGCGGCGGCGCTGGCGGCGGCCAGCAGCGTTTCGATCCGCTCAACAGCTGGCCCGACAACGCCAGCCTCGACAAGGCACGGCGCCTGCTCTGGCCGATCAAGCAGAAGTATGGCCGCAACATCTCCTGGGCCGACCTGATGGTCTTGGCCGGCAATGTTGCCATGGAATCTATGGGTTTCAAGACCTTCGGCTTTGCCGGTGGCCGGGCGGACGACTGGGAGCCGGAGCTCGTCTACTGGGGTCCGGAAGCCGAGATGCTGGGCCGGAAACGCTACGATGAAAAAGGCAAATTAGAGAACCCCCTCGCCGCCACGCAGATGGGCCTGATCTACGTGAATCCGGAAGGACCCGCTGGCAACCCGGACCCGCTCGCGGCTGCTGAGCAGATCCGCGAGGCTTTCGGCCGCATGGCCATGAACGATGAGGAAACCGTCGCCCTGATCGCGGGCGGCCACACCTTTGGTAAGACTCACGGTGCGGGCAAGCCGTCCGAGTGCGTGGGTCCTGAGCCAGCCGCTGCGCCCATCGAAGAACAAGGCCTTGGCTGGGCCAATAAGTGTGGCAAGGGCAATGCGGAAGACACTATTACCAGTGGGCTGGAAGGTGCCTGGACCGCGGCGCCGACGCAGTTCACGATGTTGTACCTGACGAACCTGTTCAACTTCGAATGGGAGCAGACTCGTAGTCCTGCCGGCGCCATTCAGTGGGTGCCCAAAGGCGGGGCCGCTGCCAACACCGTCCCCGACGCCCACGTCAAGGGCAAGATGCACGCGCCCATTATGCTCACGACGGACCTGTCGCTGAAATTCGATCCGGCCTACCGTGAGATTTCCCAGCGTTTCCTTGAGAACCCGCAAGCGTTCGAGCTCGCCTTTGCGAAAGCCTGGTTCAAACTGACCCATCGCGACATGGGTCCCCGTGCCCGGTACCTGGGTTCTGAGGTACCCAAGGAAGTGCTGATCTGGCAAGACCCGATCCCAGAGGTTGATTACAAACCGGTGGACGCGAAGGATATCGCTAAGCTCAAAAAGAAGATCCTTGACGCTGGCCTCTCCACCGCCGAACTGGTGCGGACCGCGTGGGCGTCAGCGTCCACCTTCCGCGATTCGGACATGCGCGGCGGCGCCAATGGTGCGCGCATTCGCCTAGCCCCGCAGAAGGACTGGCCGGTCAATGACCCGGCAGAGCTAGCGAAGGTGCTGCAGACCCTAGAAGGCCTTCAAAAAGACTTCAACGGCTCGGCGTCTGGCGGTAAGAAAGTCTCCCTTGCCGACCTGATCGTTCTCGGTGGTGCAGCGGCTATTGAGCAGGCAGCGAAAGCAGCCGGTCATACGGTAGAAGTCCCCTTCACGCCGGGCCGTGCGGACGCGACCCAGGAACAGACCGACGCTGCATCCTTTGCTGTCCTCGAACCTACAGCTGATGGTTTTCGCAACTACTTCGGTAGCGGCAACCGCCGGTCGCCGGCCGAGATGCTGGTGGATCGCGCGGACCTGCTGGGGCTGACCGTACCCGAAATGACCGCACTGGTCGGCGGCATGCGGACCTTGGGTGCCAACGCAGGCGGCGTCAAGCACGGTGTGTTCACGGACCGTCCTGGAACGCTGAACAACGATTTCTTCATCAATCTGCTCGACATGGCAACGAAATGGTCAAAATCGAAGGACGCCGACGGTCTCTACGAAGGGCGCGACCGCGCCACGGGTAAGCTAAAGTGGACAGCGACGCCGGTGGACCTGATCTTCGGATCAAACGCCGAACTGCGTGCCGTTGCCGAGGCTTATGCATCCAAAGAGGGTGATGAGGAATTCATCCGTGACTTTATCGCTGCATGGACTAAGCTGATGACAGCTGACCGCTTCGACCTGAAGCGATCATAAAGAAAAGGATTCTGTTGTGTTAGTGAAGATCATCGAGTTCCGGCAGTTTATGCGGTTCGATCGAGATAATCCGGATGACGCGGTTGCTGGAACCAGGTTTCGTTGAGGGAAGTAGCATCCTATAGGTTCGAGGTAACCGTTCACGCCCCGCACCCGTTTATGGGCGCGGGGCGTTGTTTTTATTAATTATATTTCAATAAGTCAAAATTAATTTCACCCTCTCCTTCTTGGCAGGGAGCGAAAGGGCTGGATGATTACAGTTTGATACTAAATCGCGTTCAATGAACTCTGCGAGTCCAAAGACCCGGACGGGATCTTTTTCTAGAGTGCGCAGGGCATCCTCAAGGACACCTCTCATAGTGCTTAGAGCGTGAAAGAGGAAGTTTGGAAACCGCTTTTCTTCTAGGTGTGCCGGGTGCAGCCTCATCGTCACCTACGAGACGGTCCGCCCATGGTGTCTAAAATTCGGCCAGGAGTTCGCCAATGAACTACGCCGTCGTGCGCCCCGGCGCCGCGATAAGCGGCATCTGGACGAGGTCTATCTCAGCATCAATGGCCAACACCACGACCTCTGGCGAATGTTTGAAACTTTGCGGCAGGCGACGTGCGCCCAGAAGAACGCCTAACGGCAATCATGACCCCCATTTACGGCGTAAAAATTAATTATATTCAACAACTTGACAATAAAGTTTGCTGCGCGTCCAGCCGAGCAGCCGGGCCGCTTCCTCGCGGCCACCGTCGCACTCAGCGACAAAACGCTGCGCAAAACGGGCTTCTTCAGCCACCGACAACCCGATCCGCAACACCGGGTTGTTTTCCAGGCCGGCCAAGGCCAGCGCCTAGCGCTTATCGGATTGAGGCATCAAGCCACCGCCTGAACGGGTAGCGTCAGGCGTTGCCGGGCCTGCGCGATCACAGCGGGCCAAGCATCCTCAGGCGCATCACGAACTCCCCGGCAAACATGCGTCAGATCTGCCGCCGCACACCCGGTTTGTTGCATCTCCCGGAGTACCTGATTGAGCGCCTCGCGCCGTTCAACCGTGAGCGGCGGACGGCGGGCAGGCAAAGTATCCATCGGGTCGAAGGGACGCTGAACCGGCACCGCAGGAGCGGCGGTCGCGCCCATGCGGACTTTAGCCGCCAATGCCTGCAAGGCGCGCACCGGATCGGCCGGATGCTCCACAACGGAAGGCATTGCACCGGTGCCGGTCACACCGTGTTGCGCCGCACGGTAGTCCGCCAGCCGTTGCCGGTGCTGCGCCTCAGCCATTGCCATGCGGGCTTCATACGCAGTGGCTTGGCGTGCAATCTCCTCGGGAGAGGGGGTGGGCGAACCGGAAGAAACCGTCTCGCATCGTGACGCAGCGCCGTTTGGGACACGTTCCTTGCCGACCCATTGCACCACCGTTTCGATCCAAGCTGCTTCGGTCATTTCGCAGTAGCCTTTCTGCACCCGGCATTTCTCGATGCTATGCCTTAACGCGGCATCGCTCAAATCTTCACGGACACCGCGTTGCCGAACCGTCTTTTGGGCTGCTTCGATCACCGCATCCGTCAGTTTTGTCATCCGAGGGATTTTTTCTTGTTCAGAGAGAGTGATCACCGGTTTGGCCGTTGCCAGCGCCGATTCCGTGCCCGCGCGCATGGTTCTATCTCTCTTCATGGTTATATCTCTACATGGTTTGTGGTGCGTCTCATGCACCATCTCAACAGATTGAGAGTGCACCTCATGCACCATCTCAACAGGTTGAGAGTGCACCTCATGCACCATCTCAACAGATTGAGAGTGCACCTCATGCACCATCTCAACAGGTTGGTGACGGTCTGTGGATGCCCCATTAATGGGAATGACCGCTTGGTAATTCCAGCGCCGGTTGGCCTTACCTTTTCCAAAATGCCATCGCTCCAGCCAGCCTTTTTCGACTGCAAAGCTCAAGTGGTCAATGACCGATCGGCGCTTCAGATTAGATACTTGCATGATGTCTTCAATGGAGGGAAAGCAATGGCTGCCTTGCTCATCCATGAAGTGGATGCTGATTGCCCACAGGATTGAGCGGGTCAGATTTGGCAGATCGCTCTCCCCAATGGCTCGTTGCCAGCGGGATTTAAAGCTTGGAGGATTCGCCGTCTTCATGGCTGTTCCTCCATCGAGGGGGAGCGGGTGCTCGTGCCCTGTTCCGGTAACATTCGCTGCGGAGCGATCCAGAACCGTTGGGAAGAAGGGCAAAGGGGAGGTGCGTAAAACGCTGTAGCCGCGTCCGGGAAGGGCCGATCAGATGGCCGGAGGGTCTGTGCTTTCATGGATTTCCCTTTATTAAAGGCAATAAATCACCTGTGAGGGTCTTGAAAGCTGCGGCCCGGCCGCTATAATCAGAGGTAGTGAGTTGTCTCTGATTGTCGTCCTTCGCGGATCGATAGGCGGCGATCTTTCAAGATCCTACACGCTGCCCCTGGGCTTTATCGCTCGGGGGCTTCGCTTTTTAGGGTGGGGGTCGTTAGCTCATCAGGATGTTTAACCTCGATATGGAACTTTTTTCAATTATAGCGAATTTTGCCGGTGCGGCAGCCCTCGGTGACGTCTCTTTCACGTTTCAGATAGCAGACCCGCGGCTGAGCCGGATCGCTTAGCGCATTCCGCATCGTCCGGGGCGCGCCAGCTCGTGCGCAGCACCGCATCGGTTTCACGCACCCTCACGGTCAGATACGCAACATCTTCGCTCAAGCGGTTCAGTTCGGCCTCGGTACTGGGTGCGCAGCGTGAGCAATTGTCGCCGGTGCGCCAGCCGGTCGCGGGTCAGAACCTGCTCCCGCCAGCGCGTCACCTGGGTCAAGGCGGCTTGCAGTTGCGGCAGGGCCGGACAGCGTTGAGCCGTCAGGTTCTCCGCGGCATCCAATACGTCGAGCGTCAACGGGAACGCCCACTCCGGCGAGAACTCCGTATCCTGTAGACGGTGAGTAGCCAAGATTGCACCTTTGTTGCCGTTGTGGTCAGGTCCTCGCCGTTTTTACCGGTGGGGGCCGCCTTAAACCCGTGGCGGGATGCCTTTCTATCCTAGCGGTTTTTCGCCCCGCTGCAAGGATACACCGGTCTCTCAGCCGTGCGCGCGATACCGGTCATGATCTGGTCAAAGGCCTGACGGTAAGGATCCGGCGCTTCGGGGTAGAGCACCAGCACCGGGTCGGCGCTGGCGCCGCCGATCATCGCAAGCCATATCCAGACCAGCAGCAGCGCGCGCCGGCGGGCCAATATCGATTTCATGCGCCCGTGTTCGATTTGGAGAAGAGTGATGAAGGATAGAGGGCTTTTTAGCCGTTGGGTGTGGTTGCTCTTGAGCGTTCTGGTCGCGGCCTGCGGTCCAGCCCCAGTGCCGATGGATTCCATTGCGCAGGCGGCGTACTACCAAGATCCAGCACTGTTGGAACGTGCGTGGCAACAACCGGTGGCCAAAACCTATCCCCATCCGATTGAGTATCAGATCAATGAGGCATTTTGCGGCCCGGCCACGGTCGTCAACCTGTTCCATTCGCTGGGCATCGACCGGTACGATCAGGAGAGCGTATTCGACCAGGCCGGCGTGAGCTATTGGAAGGCGCGCTTCCTGGGTTTGACCCTCGACGAGTTGGCCGGTTTGATCCGCGCCAATGCCGGCCTCGACGTGACGATTTTGCGCGACGTGACGCGCGAGGCGTTTTACGCGCACCTGGGGCGCATGAATGATCCGGCGTATCGCTACCTGATTAATTTTAATCGTCGTCCGCTGTTCGGCATCGAGATCGGTCATTTCTCTCCCCTCGGCGGCTACTTGGCAGATTCCGACTTGGTATTTGTGCTGGATGTGCTCGACGATTACCAGCCCTTTTTAGTGCCGGCAGACCGGTTGTACGCGGCAATGGACACTGTGGATGCGGAAACCGGCAGAAAGCGCGGATTGCTCCTCGTGCGCGCCGCGACCGCCTCAGGCGTCAGCGGTGGTGATCTCTTGGACTTGCCGTCCATCCGGCGCTGACCTCATACCAAGCGTTGCTCGCTCGCCCAGAGGGCCACATGCAAGGCCGCCAAGTGGCGGCTGCGGTCAAAGGGGCGGCGCAGGGTTTTACTATCGACGGCCACCACCGTCGGCGCGCCCGGTAAGAAGGGTGTGGCAAGGGCACTGACTCAAGCGGTGAGCTGCATCTCGTCGTCAATGACCGGGGCGAACTGCGGGCCTTTCGTAGAACCCCTGGCAACGTCGATGACCGGGAACCGGTCCCCGAATTGACAGCGGGGTTAACCGGCAAATTGATCGGTGATCGCGATTCTATGAACTCTAGAAACGAGGTTTACCGTTGATCACCAAAATTCGCCGGAACATGCGCAACCAATTGATGTCTCTGGTCGATAAGCGGTTGTTGCGTCAGCGCGCCATCATCGGATCCATCAACGGCCGACTCAAGCACATCCAGCAGATTGAGCACACCCGGCACCGCATGGGGTCTTGGCCTAAACGAATATTTGATCCATTTCCGTCTTGGCGGAATTCATGAATTGCAGGAAAAACGACACCTTGCGGATAACCCAGGCTTTAAACATGAACTATCCGGCACCCTCCTCCGATTCCATCACCGCGGCGATTCTGGAGCGTCTGGCGGCAATTGAACATACTTATGCGGTGCGCATCCTGTACGCTTGCGAATCTGGCAGCCGCGCCTGGGGGTTCGCCTCGCCTGATAGTGATTATGACGTGCGCTTCATCTATGTCCGGCCCCGTGATGAGTATTTATGCATTGACCTGGAGCGCCGTCGCGATGTGATTGAATGCCCGATTGAGGGGGTGTTCGATATCAATGGCTGGGACTGGCGCAAAGCGCTGCAGTTGATGTGCAAAGGCAACCCGCCGCTCTTTGAATGGCTGCATTCACCAATCGTCTATCGGGCGCAACCCGGATTTCCCGAGGCGATGCAAACGGTAATACCGCGCTACTATGCGCCATTACCTTGCGCCTGGCATTACCTGCATATGGCGCGGGGTAATGATCGCGAGTACCTGCACGGTGACCGGGTGCGATTAAAGAAATATTTGTATGTGTTGCGCCCGCTGCTGGCGGTCAATTGGCTGGAAAGCGGACGGGGCGTAGTACCCATACGCTTCCGCGACTTGGTAGAGATCTTGATCCCGCCTGGGGCGTTGCGCGATGCGATTGACCGGTTGTTGCAACTAAAGCAGGCAGGTGAGGAAGCGGCGTGGGGGCCGTGTCTCCCCGCGTTGAATGACTGGATCGCAGCGGAATTGGCGCGGCTGGCCCCAGGACCGGCGCTAGGGGCGGCTGATTATCCGGGAACTGAACCTCTGAATGCGCTGTTCCGGGCGTGGTTGCCGGATGCCGTGTAGGCGTTGGCGAGCCAGACGGTTTCGGGCCGCGCCAGCCGCCGGATCAGGGCATCACCTGGGGCAATTCCTGATTCATGATCAACTGCCGGCGAGGGGTCATCACCGTCTGGCCGCTCCGCGGACCCTGACCCGGTTTGGCCCACGTTGCCCAGTACACGCCCATCGCACGTTTCTGCCAGGCGGGTAATTTGTTGAAATTCAGGCCGTGCTGAAATCGTAACTCGTTTTTTTCAGCCACTGCGCAACTTCCGTCCGAAGCTGTCCTCGTCGGGATGGAACAGCAATGAAATCTTGTCGCTTTGCGTGTAGCCGTACCCCCGCGAAATCTACAATTCATGCTGTTCCAGCTCCAGAAGAGGTTCCAAAATCGCCTTTTTTTATCGCTTACGTCGCTTGCGTGCTCCATGCCCTCCCCCCGCAAAAACTTCAAGTACCGGCACTTCAATCTGCGAAACTTAAGACGTTGTAAACAGACTCTAATTCATGCTGCTGGATGATCTTGCATGATTTTGCATGCACCCTGTAGCTCTCCCTGCAAAGAGGTCTATTTTTAGAATGGGTTTATACGGAAAGACCTGTTATGTCTTCATCCGGCCGATGAACCTCCCTGACTTCCATTCAGACACCCGTTAACTTCGTTGACATTCAGTAGTAATTCGATTCGCTGTCCGGTAAATATTGACCCTGCGTTAGATAGGGGCGCTTTTTAGGTATTGAGGAGGAACCATGTCGGACGAGACGGCTGCACATGCGAAACATATTTTGTCTGTGCTGCAGGGAACCGGGAATCCATCTCTATTTGAGGCCAGTATTGTGCGTTCCTGGAACCGCTGTGTTAATAACTACGGTATTGATGCCGTTCATTCCCATCAGCCTCGAGTACTTGAACAGTTCCGCTTGCGAGAACACCGGGAACGGCTGGATGACTTTCTGGAAATCGCTCAGATCGAAGTGAACCACCTCTATCAGCAAATTGCCGGTTCAGGCTTTGCCGTGATCCTGACTGATAGTGACGGGGTAATCGTCAATTGGATTTGTGACGCCAATTTGAGCAGACCTTTTGAACAGGTTGGTCTATGGCCAGGTGCCATCTGGAATGAGGAAAATGAAGGAACCAATGCTATTGGCACAGCCCTGATCGAGCAACGCGCCCTGACCATTCACCGTAATGAGCATTTTCGCAGCCGGCATATCCATTTAACCTGTTCAGCGGCGCCAATTTTCGATCCTCAGGGCCGCTTGCTGGCGGTGCTGGATATCTCCGCAACCAGCTCCCAGGATTCCAAGCAAAGTCAGTTCCATACTCTCGCGCTGGCCGGCTTAGGCGCCCGGATGATCGAACACGGGTTCTTCCTGCGAGTATTCCGCCAGCAATGGATACTACGTTTCCATCACCAGCCGGAGTTAGTTGGCCGAAGCAGCGAGGGTTTGCTGGCTTTTGGTAACGATGGCCGTATCCTGGCCGTTAATCAAAGCGCGGCAGATCAGCTCAAACAAACACGTTATCAACTCGTCGGCCAACACATCAATACGCTTTTCGCGATCACCGTAGAAACTCTACCCGGCTACGCCCGTAGCCAGCCTAAAGCGCTATGGCCGATCATCGATGAGACGGGTAACCGGTTTTTTGCGCTGCTCCATGGATCTGGGCAACGATTACCCAAGAACCCGCCGCTTTTGGCAACGTGCGAAACTAAGTCTTTGTCTTTACCCATGAAAACCTTGGAAAGTTTAGCTGGGAAGGATCCGCTGATGCGTTACAACGCCGATTGTATCCGGCGAGTCATGAACAAGCGTGTCAACATTCTGTTAACTGGCGAAACCGGTACCGGCAAAGAAGCATTCACCCGGGCAATTCACGACGCCAGCCAACGGGCGGGTAAGTCTTTTGTCGCGGTCAATTGCGCCTCGATCCCCGAAACCTTGATCGAAAGCGAATTGTTCGGCTACAAATACGGGGCGTTCACTGGCGCGCGTCAGGAGGGCCGGCGCGGCAAAATTCTGCAAGCACATGGCGGTACGCTGTTTCTAGACGAAATCGGCGATATGCCGCCGCCGTTGCAAACCCGGTTGCTCAGGGTTCTGGAGGAAAAGGAAGTATTGCCACTCGGCAGTGATACGCCGGTGCCGGTAGATGTGTTCCTGATCAGCGCCACTCACCGTAATTTGCAAGAGTACATGGCGGCCGGAGCGTTTCGGGAGGATTTATATTACCGGTTAAATGGCCTGGAGTTACGCTTACCCGCTTTGCGCGAGCGCAGCGACCGGTTATTGTTGATTCGCAGCATCCTGGCGGCGGAAAGCGAAGGCATCAACCTGCGTATCGCCGAGGACGCGCTAATGGCACTGAACACTTATTCATGGCCGGGCAATATCCGCCAGCTACGCAGTGTCCTGCGCACAGCGGCGGCATTGTGCGATGACCAGTGTATTCGGCTGGAAAATCTACCGGCGGAGATCACCGGGTCTACACCGCATGATCCGGCCTGGCACGCCTTGCGTCATGGCGCAGCGCTACCGAGAGCCACACAGGGCCTTGCGCAAGCTGAACGGGAAGCGCTGTTAAGTCAACTGGACCATCATGGCTGGAATATCACCAATACCGCCGCACACTTGGGGTTTAGTCGCAATACGCTGTACCGCAAGATGCGCAAGCACGGTATTCAACCGCGTGAATATCCGGCCCCTTGAGCGACTGCGGCGCCTGTCGTCAAAAGACCCATTCGTTCCAATTGCCCGGCGGCCCTAATCAGCGTCTCGCTGGCGGACGGCGGCATGTCGCGCGAAGCTAGGAACTCATCCAGAATCTCCTGCAGAGACCGGCGGCCGTCCAGGCAGTTTATGAACTCGACCGCCTGATGGGAATGCAGGAAATAGAGGCGGCGGTTGTCATAACGATACACCAGCCCGCCGAAGCGCTCCGGGCGGATCGCCACTCCCGGCGCCAGCCGGTAACAGGCTGCCAATTCGATGGTTGCATTCATTTGAGCATCCTGCCAGCGTCGATATTAAGCTTCTGTCCCGTCACATAGCGGGCTTCCCCAGAAACCAGCCATAATGCCGCATTGGCGACATCTTCCGCGTCGATCAGTTTAACCGGCAGGGCGTTGCCGTGGCGGATGAATTCGACTAAATCCTCAGTCGCCATGTCAGCAGCCTGCGCCATACCGGTGATGATGTCGGTATCGACAGCAGTGGGATGCAGCGTATTGACGGTGATATGGTGCGGAGCGAGTTCATGGGCCAGCGAATGAGCTAATCCGACGACGCCCCATTTCGAGGCACAGTAATGAGCCATGCCCGGTTCGCCGCGCAATCCAGCCACGGAAGACGTCATCACGATACTGCCGCCGGTCTTTTGCGCCAGCATCTGCGGGACGACATATTTCACTGCCAGCCAATAGCCCTTGAGGTTGACATCGATCATCATGTCCCACCATTCCTCAGTGATGTCCCAAGTCAAGGCCATATCGGCGATGCCAGCGTTGCAAATCAGAATGTCAATACGTCCAAAGGTGGCGACCGTTTGTGTAACGGCGGCGGCCATCGCCGCACTGTCGCGGACATCGGCGATCAGTTCCAGCGCCTGGCGTCCGTATTCCCGCACCTGCCGGGCGGTTTCCTCCAGGTCGCTGCGCTGTGCCAGTGAATAGCGCGGATAGGGAAGATCGCGGCAGATATCCAGCGCCGCAATATCCGCCCCCTCGCGAGCCATCAGCACCGCATGCGCCCGGCCCTGGCCGCGCCCCGCACCGGTAATCAATGCTACTTTGCCTTCCAGCTTGCCCATGAGTCCCGCCTTGCCCGGTTTCAGCCGGCCTTAACATGACAAATTACGTTGACGGCAACGGTATGGCTCACCGGCCTCTCGGAGGCCGGTGAGCGCGGGCCTCAATAAACGCCGCACATGCCGTCGATGCTGACCTCTTCGATCAGTAACTCTTCCATCACCTCCGGCAGTTCTGCTGGCGGTTCAGGCTGCCGGGCGGCTATTGCGGCCATCGGCGCGGCTTCGGCCATTGGCTTCGCAGGGAGAGCCGGTGTTTCGGGGCGTTGTTCGACAGGGATAAACATCGGGATGATCTCCTTCAGGTTGACGGTACATAAAATACAGCACGAGTAGAACACGGCGAGGATTGGCCATAACCGGTTATCTCCGCCAGAGCAGGCGCGGCCACAGCGGCCGCAACGTGCGCTGCCGCCAACAGCCGTGCCAGAGCCCCGCTTGATACGCGGCCAATTCCAAACCATACAGGCCGATAAAAACCGGTAATGAGAGTTGAGGTTGCAGCCGCCGGTGATCAGCCAGCGGCGCGGCTATCAGCAATACGAGGATGGCTAGGAACCAGTGGGGTTGCGTCCCGCTCACGGCAAGCAGCGGCAGACTATAATAGCGAATGGCGCTGGCGCTCAGATGATACAAAGCCGCGGCATGTTCCCGGCTCAGCGCCCTGGTGACCTGGCCGCCGGATAGTGGAACTCCAATGCGTCGCAACTCGCGCTGCTTCTGGATCCATTCACCGCCGAACAGAGCGGCGGCGGCCGCGACTGGCCCCAGGCTCCAGAAACCGGACCACGGCGTTAACGCCACCGTCAATAAGAACAACGAGAGTATTCATATATAGATAGA
>DDST01000042.1 GCA_002343485.1 Proteobacteria bacterium UBA2383 | reverse complement strand
TGGCATCGCCGGCAGGGCGGAAACTCCGTTGGGTGTTGGCGTTGCAGTGGCTGCCGGTGCAGTGGATATCACGGGTATCGCTAAAGCTGCCGAAGGTGTAATCGGCATTACTGGTGTGATTGAAGAGCTTTGAATGGCTGGTTTCGCAGAAACTGCTGGCACGACAGGTATTGCTGGTATAGCTGAAACGGCAGGCGCAGTGGATGTGATTGGGGCTGCGGGTACAGCGGATGTGATCTTATTGACTGGGGTGGCAGGTAATTCCAGGGCTGGTCCCCGTTTCGATGATCCTAATCGTTCACTATTTGTTAATGCGTCACCGCTTCTCTCTGTCGCCGTGGATATCGGAACCATTTCGGATGCTTGGTGGCTCCTCCTTCGCTGCGCCAGCCCATCGATGGGCGCTAACCACGGCGAGCTAACTGCCGGATGATTGGGGGCTGTTTCAATTGTTGCTGCTCCATGGTCGCTATTGGCTGTCGCGGGCGTTGTTTCCGCAACGCTAGACGGCAGTTTTATACTCTCTTGCATACCGTTGCTAAGCGCTGTCAATACTGGAGAAGCTTTTTGTCCATCAGCTCCCGCTTTTTCCGGAGAAACAGCCGTACTGCTATCAACAGTTGTCAGTTCTGACAACGTTTCCACTGACTCGCCCACACTATCCGGATTAGCGGCATTTGGTATTAATGGGGAATCCTCTCTCGAAGAACCAGTACGCTGTAAAGCAGCGCGGGATTCCATAAATAGCGAAAAACCGGCCCATGGCATTTCAATCGCATGCTTATCATCTGGAGTTTCTAGATGATTTATTTTTTTTTCAGCAACCAGCCCTTGCGATTTTTCCGGCGTGCTTCCATCGATTGGCGACACTTCTTTCTTTATTCCCAAATCTGGCGTTGATATGGCTGCAGGCTCTTCCAGATCTGATGCTGAAGCCGGTGTCTTGTTTTCAAAATCTGGAATTGAATCGGCTGGTTGCGCGTCAGTTCCGGAACCATCAGGCTCCACTAGAGTTGGAATGGCTGCCTGTGAGTCGCCAGGGATGAGATCATCAGAAGAGGCCGGATCAGCTGCTTGTGAAGGATCTTGCGGTGTTCGTGCATTCGCAATTTCTGCTTCTAATGAATCCAAAGGCGCTTCTGAAACAAGAGGATTCCCTAACGCAGAATTTATTTTGTCTGCTGCCGGATGGCCCAGAATACTGGTGCGCAACCATTGACTGAAGGAAGGCGATTGGGTCACGGTCTCTTGGCCCGTTTCCACCGTTGCTCCCGCTGCGATCGCAGTACTGGCCCTGCTGCGGTTCGATGCGAACAAATGAGCGAGTTCGAGATGAGCCATGGTGCCGTCCTTACATAAGCGGTTTGATAATGCCAACCCAATGATTAAACACTGTTAATAAAATGCATTTGGCCAGCTAGATTACGAAGATTATGTTCGTCGCTGTTGCGTTGTTCGCGTCGATCCTCTTCCCACAATTGGGCTTTCCGGTCGCGTTCGATAACTTCGTCAAGCGCCATGGTTTTGGCGCGGCTTTGGAGCCAGGCGAGCCGTTTCCGCTGGAGTTCCTGCTCCATCCACGCCAACTGCTGTTGAAGTTGCACGATGCCGTGATCCATGTTGGTCAAAAATGCAGAGTAATCCTGATACCGGCGTGCCGAAATGCCGGTACTGCCCTCGTTCTGAAACTGATTTGCATATTCGGTTCGAAACATGAGTAATTGTTGCAGGCGGTTCTGCTGTTCGGTCAGCCGCTGCTGAGACTCGCCTAACGCCTTAGCCGCCGCCTGCTCGCGGGATTGTGCAACCTGAGCCGCCGCTTGCAATGGATGAGGTTTATTCGCCATCGAACCTGACCTTTATCGACCTTTGTCCTTAGGCTTAGATTGCAGAAGTAGCTCAAGTGCCTTGAGACTGTCTCCCATGGTGACGCGCTCATCAATACCCTGCATGAGAAACTGCCGGAGACGCGGGTAATACTCCCGAGCCTCATCCACTGCCGGATCGCTGCCGGCAACATAGGCGCCAACATTGATCAAATCGCGATGTTGCTCATAGGTCGAATAAATATGCTTGAACCGCTGCGCCAATTGTTTGTGGCGGGGACCACTAATTTGCGGCATCACCCGGCTGATCGATGCTTCGATATCAATGGCTGGGTATTGACCAGCCTCAGCCAGCCGCCGCGATAGCACGACGTGACCATCGAGAATGGCGCGGGCCGCATCGGCAATGGGGTCCTGCTGATCATCACCCTCGGTTAGCACCGTGTAAAAGGCCGTGATAGAGCCGCCGACGGTGTCATTGCCAGCCCGCTCCACTAAACGTGGAATTCTGGCGAACACCGAGGGTGGATAACCCTTGGTCGCTGGCGGTTCGCCAATTGCCAGCGCGATCTCCCGTTGCGCCTGAGCATAGCGGGTCAACGAATCCATCAGCAATAACACCTGCCGGCCCGCATCGCGGAAATATTCGGCAATTCGAGTGGCCAACGCCGCACCATGCAGGCGCATGAGCGGTGGAGCGTCCGCAGGTGCTGCTACCACCACGGCTCGAGCCATGCCTTCAGCCCCAAGAATCTCTTGGATGAATTCCTGCACTTCTCGACCGCGCTCACCGATCAGTCCGACGACGACGACCTCAGCTTCGGTAAACCGGGTCATCATGCCCAGCAACACGCTCTTGCCAACGCCGGAACCTGCGAACAATCCCATGCGCTGGCCTCGCCCCACCGATAGCAAGGCGTTGATGGCCCGTACCCCGACATCCAGCGGTTCGCGGATCGGTTTGCGCATCAGCGGGTTGATTGTCTTGCCGGTCAGTGACACCAGTTCGGTATGCGCTGGCGGTGGCAGGCCATCCAGAAAACGTCCAGAACCATCCAGCACTCGCCCGAGCAATCCTTGGCCAATGTGGGCTTGGCTGACGCCGCCGGTCGGGATCACCCGAGAATTGGGCGTCAGTCCGTGAATATCACCACTTGGCATCAAAAACAGCTTGCTGCCAGCAAAGCCGACCACCTCGGCTTCAATTTGCTCTCCATTAGGGTTGATCACCAGACACCGGGCGCCAATCGGTGCTACGCAACCGGCGGCTTCCAGAGTCAGGCCGACCATCCGGGTCAATTGTCCTTCCACCACCAGTCCTGGGGTCTCTGCAACTCGTTGCCGGCGTTCGGCGAGATGCATACGCCAGCGTGGGGTATGGTCCATCTCAGGAACGCCCGGCATGGCTTTCACGCTCATCACCAAGAACAGAGGCAATCACAGTACCTAACCGTTTCTCAACCGTCGCGTCGATCCGCGATAACTCAGTGCTGACGATGCAGCCGCCGCGACTGAGCGCCTGGTCCTCGATAAGCCGCCAGACCGGTTCATCATCGCGTCCTAGCGAGAACATTTCGCGGATTAGCCGGGCATCTTCCGGATGCAGGCGAACCTGGATATTGGTATTGCCCACCGGCAATAAGCCTACTGCCTCGCGCACCACCGCCACCACTTCACCTGGCGAGGTGCGCAGCTCGCGCCGTACCAGCTGCCGGGCAATCTCGGTTGCCAGCTTGGTCAATTCTTCTTCAATCGTGACATCGAGCGCTTCCAGCGGTTGATGCATATAGCTCAGGATCTGATCCAGTTTCTGTACTCGCAGCAGTACTTCATCGCGGCCAGCAGCCAATCCTTCGGCATAACCCCGTTGATAGCCTTCGGTGTGGCCTTCTTGCTGGCCTTTCTTATAACCTTGTTCACGGCCCTCGCGACGGCCTTCCTGATAACCCGCAGCAAAGCCTTCCTCGTGCGCCTCGCTTTGAATCGCCTCGATCTCATCCAGCGTCGGTGGTGTCGAGGATGTTTTCGGTCCACGTGGACTACGTTCGCGAGTTTCCGTTTTGGCGGGAACCCCGGCGGGTGTTGCCGCCGGCAGCTCCGGTTCGGGCGGCGGCTGATCGACGCTGGGTAACTCCCATCGCTGGTAAGCCGTTAAGTGATCACCTGAAATAACTTTAGACAAGCTGATCTCCCTTACTACTCAGGGTGATTTCACCAGCCTCTGCCAGCCGCTTGGCAGTGCTCAAAATATCCTTCTGAGCTGCTTCCACGTCGCTGAGTTTGACCGGCGGCATGGCCTCTAAATCGTCGCGCAGCAGGTCGGCGGCGCGCCGGGACATATTGCTCAAGATCTTGTTGCGAACTGCCTCGTCCGCGCCGCGTAGCGCCACCAATAGCGTCTCGGAGGAGATTTCGCGCAGCAGTGTTTGCATGTCGCGATCGCTGAGACCGAGCAGGTTCTCGAAAACGACCATTAAATCCTCGATCGTGGTTCCCAAATCGGCATCGGTTTCCTTGATCTTATCGAGAATCTCGCCTTCGATCATGGCGTCCAGACGGCCAAGGATCTCAGCCGCTCGTTTGGGACCGCCGATCTTGGATGTGGCCGCAGCATTGATATTACGCATCACTTGTTTTTCAATCAGTTCGTTCAATTCTTCAAGTGCGCCGGAGGGTATTTCATCGAGAATTGCCACCCGTAGCAGCGCTTCATCACGCAATGGGGATGGCAGCAGGCCGACTATCTGAGCAGCCTGGTCAGTTTGCAGCGAGGCTAGCACCAGCGCAACGACTTGCGGGTGCTCCTCACGCAAGCCACCGGCAATGGCGCTGGCGTCCATCCATTTCAGCGAATCGACGCCAGACTGGCCTTCGGTATCGAAAATATGTTCGAGTATCCCTTTGGCTTTTTCACGGCCTAGCGCCCGGGTCAGGACACCGCGAATATAACTCTCGCTGTCCACGGTCAGAGCACTCTGGTTACGGACTTCCTCATTGAAAGTATGAATAATTTCACTGATCTGATGACGAGTGACATTTGTCATGCTGGCCATGGCGACGCCGATCTTGTGCAGCTCACGCGGGTCCAGATGGCGGAGAATTTCGGCAGCATGGCTTTCGCCGAGCGCCATTAGCACCACAGCAGCCTGTTCGACACTCTTAAGGGTAGGATTAAGTTCTGGCATCACCTAAGCCTCGCTGGTCAGCCAGTTCTTGATGACCTGGACCGCCCGTTTCGGATCCTCGGACACTAGGGAGCGGGCCAGATCCATACGTTCTTCGAGTTTTTCAACGGGAGTGCTCAATTTGCCCTGGCTCCGGCCATTTTCCAAAGTGCCGCCAATTTGCACTTGATCTTCCAGCAGACCCTCCAGGCCGTTCTCATCGGTGGTTCCGTCTGTCAATGCAGGCTGGCCTGTTTGGTCACTTTCGAGGGCAGCCGCTTTGACAGGTGGCGGTAGTAAGCGCCGCATTACTGGGCGTACGACGAACAGTAGAATCAGCAGTGACAGCAACCCAATGACTGCCCACTTGACCAGTTCCAGGAACCAGGCCTGCTGCCACATCGGAAGCGGCAATTCATCCAGTGCATTAAGTGAGTCGAGGGCGGCTAGCGAAGACGGTGCGAAGGTGGCGTTGAAGATATTGACGCTATCACCGCGTTCGGCATTGAAACCAACGGCTTGCTTGACCAGTTCGGTGATCCGTTCGATTTCTTCCGGGGTGACCGGAGTACGTACGGGCTTTCCTTCCTGGAAGACAACCCGGTCATCGATCACCACGGCCGCTGATACCCGTAGCACTCGCCCTGGCCCGCTACGAACTTGGGTCAACCGCCGGTCCAATTCATAATTGCGGGTCACTTCCTTGCGGGTGGGTGCGCGAGGAGCGGTTTGCGCGGTCTCGGCGGTAGTCCCTGGTGCGGCGGGATTTTGCGGGTTAGCGGGAGGCGCAACAACTTCTGGTGCTACGGCTACGCCAGGGGGTTGATTGGATAGGGCGCCAGGAATTCCCATCGGGTTTTGCCGGGGATTGTTTTCCTCCAGCAATTGCTCGCTGCGGATCGGGCGTGGTTCATCCCGGGGTTCGTAGCGTTCGGCTGTTTCTTCGCTGGTAGTGAAATCGACATCCAACGAGACTTGGGCGCGAACCCGGCCCGCGCCCCATACGGGGGAGAGCAAATCTTCAATGCGCCGGGCGTAGCGTTCCTCAATCCGGCGCGCATATTCCAATTGATCCAGATTCAATCCGTTATTAGCACCTTCCCGCCCGTTTCGGGTCAATAGATCGCCTGCCTGATTGATCACTGAAACCTGGGCAGGTTTGAGCTTGGGGACGCTGGAAGCAATCAGGTGAACAATAGCGGCTACCTGCCCTTCATCCAGTATTCGTCCTGGATGGAGCCGCACCAGCACTGAAGCCGTCGGTGGTTGTTGTTGGCGGGCAAACACGGTTTCCTTGGGGAAAGCTAGATGAACCCGGGCGCTTTCCACCGCGCTGATGGTCATTACCGAGCGGGCCAGCTCGCCTTCCAGCGCGTGCTGGTAGCGGGTGGTCTCCATGAATTGAGAGATGCCGAAGCTATTTTTTTGTTCAAGCGCTTCCAGTCCATTAATGGTTCCTCGGGGCAATCCCTGACCGGCTAGCTTCAGACGGGCCTCATGAACTTGATCAGAGGGAACCATCAGTGCGCCGCTACGTGTGTCGATCTTGAAGGGGATATTGGATTTTTGCAGGGCATCCATAATGTGGCCAGCGTCTTGCTCGGCCAAACCCCGGTACAACACATCATAGGTTGGCGCGCTATACCACAGGGCGAACGCCACCAGCAGTGCTAGCAGCAGTGCTGTTCCGGCCATGATCCCAATCTGAGCGGGACCGGGGCGGCGGAACTTCTCGAGTTCCGCGCGCCAGTCGATCCGTGCCGGTAGATTGGGTGGCGAGCCGTTATTTTCTTCAGTCACGACGCCTTCTCCTCAGCACACGATCATGTCGGTAGATGTAAAGATCAAACCGGCATGTTCATGATGTCTTGATAGGCAGTGACTAGCTTATTGCGAACCTGTAAAGTGCTTTGAAAAGCCAGGCTTGATTTCTGTTGAGCGATCATGACAGATGTTAAATCCTGATGTTGGCCCATATCGAAAGACTCAGCCAATTGCCGTGAATGCTGCTGGGATTGGTTGACACTCATAAGCATGGATTTAAAGATGCTGACGAAATCTTCTGATTCCAGATTCTTGGGATCGGTGTTGGCTGACGATGAGCCGCTGCCAGTGACTGGCGTTAGGCTGCGGAGTCCGTTGGCCAGTGAGTTTGTAGTATCGAAGTCGTTCATCAATGTTTGCCTCCTGCGCATGTCATCATCTTTGGGTAAGATACGATGGAGAAAGCAAAAACTATGCCTTAGACCGGTTCGCGGCGATTACCAGCCTCTTTGGACTCTTGAGAGGGATGGATTCGAGATGAGAGGATTTAAGTTCAAGAGCTTATAATGGAAGGGTATCTGAACAGCTTCGCCTGTTCAGTGCCAAAATTTCGGCAGACCATCACGGATGGTTTGGATTCTTGTCCCTCTACGGGAGGGGTGAGAACGCCAAGGCTTTGGGAGTGAGCGAGGTAGATGAACGGTGACGGCTACTCGTCATCATCACCCCGTTTGATGCTGTATTTGCGCATTTTTTCAACCAGGGTGGTGCGGCGCATTTTTAGCAATGAGGCGGCATGGGCAACGACACCATTGGTGTCTTCCAATGCTGACTGGATCAATGAGGATTCGAGATCCATGATGTACTGGCGTAAGTCGAGTCCCTCCGGTGGCAGGGTTACTCCTTCGCTGTTGGCGAGCCGCATCGTAGGGTCTTCATTCGCGCGATCGTTGTCTGCCGAAGCCAGTTCCTCCGCCATCAGCTCCGCTGGATAATACGCGCGGAACTTGGCGGGCAGGTCATCTATTTCTGCCAATCCGTCTGGCCTCAGGATTGCCAGCCGTTCCATCAAATTAGCCAGTTCGCGAACATTGCCTGGCCAAGGGTAATGTGCCAGACAGCGCAATACCATGGGGCTGAGGCCAATTCGCACCCCCTGATCATGGGCCATGCGTTCAATCAACTCCTCGACCAGGAGTGGCAAATCTTCGATCCGCTCGCGCAGAGTGGGCATTTCGATCGGAAACACATTTAGCCGGTAGTAGAGATCTTCGCGGAATCCTCCATTCCTGATGAGCTCGTCCAAGTCGCGGTGGGTAGCAGCGATGACTCGGACATCCGCTTCCAGACTGCGGTCACTCCCGACGCGCTCGAAGCAACGCTCCTGCAAAACTCGCAACAGCTTGACTTGCATGTTCAGCGGCATATCACCAATTTCATCGAGAAACAGGGTGCCTCCCCGCGCCAATTCGAAGCGGCCGCGCCGGGTGGAGATAGCACCGGTAAAAGCACCTTTTTCGTGGCCGAACAGTTCGCTTTCCAGCAGGTTATCGGGGATGGCGCCACAATTGACCGGTACAAACGGTCCTTGGCTACGATTGGAATAGAAATGAATGTTGCGGGCGACCACTTCCTTACCAGTACCGGATTCGCCCAGAATCATTACGGTGGATTCGGATGATGCAACTCGCTGAATCAGCTCACGTACCCGGGTAATGATGGGGCTGCTGCCAATCAAGCTGCGGAACAGCTCGGTGTTGCGCCGGGATGGTGTATTCCGGCTATCACGATTAGGATTTTGTTGTGATTTTACAAGAACTTGGCTTAATTGTGAGTAATGGAAAGGGCGTAGCAGACGGATGATATGGCCTATTTCAAGGGTGGTTGGCCAATGACGGGGTTGCTCAGCCTCTTCGATTAGGACGATAACCGCTCGGGGGGCCAGGGCATGAATTGCCTGAATGGCATCGGCGGGTGAATCATTGGTTCCGTACCGGCCCACGAATACACAACGCAGATCAGGATTCTGTTCTGCATAAGTTCGCCAGTGGGTGGAATCGGTTTGGACAACCTGTGTTTCTTCCAGGAATCGCAGCAATAAACCTAATTCACCCGCTCTTATGGGGTCATCATCGATGATGAGCAACGCGGTTTTCATCAGTTGAGCAGATCCTCGAGATGGGACGAAGCGCGACCGTATCAGGGTTCGGTCCCTCTCTTGACCTCCTGGAGAGGGAAAGCCGGCTCACCTACAGTTTAAAGCTTACACTCCTTGGCAGGGGAAGAGGTAGGTAGGGAGCCGACGGCCGCGATAGCGATTTGGAGCTGATCCATGGATTCGATTTTGAAAGGCACACAAAGATATCTCAACACATGGTGTGAGACATTTTAGTCTTAAAGGTGCGAGCGTCAAATTTTTAACGCTGACTATTGCCTCTTTGATTCGCGATCGCCCGGCGATGTTGGAGGAAAATATAGCGTTCCAAAGCTTCCTGCAGTGGTGCACCCGGCTGGTGGAGAGTTGCTTTAATTTGAAAATCGTTCTCAATAGAGACGATTTCATCAATGTGGGCGTACAAAATGAGGGGGCGTGGATAGCTAAAGTTGCAGTAGAGTTCTAATCGAAGCGTGACATTAGCAGCCGGGGCGGCATCAGTACGCCAGCTCACTTGGTTGACAGTCAAGGTTAGGGCCCGTTCCGGGGGAATAGCCTGTTGGCGAGCCAATAATTGGCCAACCATTTCCAGCAGCAAGCTGACCTTGAAATCCAGCCGCCTGAGTTCAGAGGCACTGGTCAAGGCGATTGGGTCATCACCATAATCGCCAGCGTGGATGTCCAACGCAAACAGGATATGCAGAATATGCAGGTTGATTTTTTCCTGATGCTGGAGTTCATTGGACTCCGGCAGAACCGGCAGTTCCTGCCAGGCCAGGGGTAGGAAGCCGGTGAAAGCCAGATTGGAGCGGGGGGGGTCGCAGGTGGTGGGCATGGTATGAGGTTATAAGCGCCGAGTATGCGGGTCTCAGAATTGGAGACTATTCAAGAATCATGATAGGCGCTGAGGGCGCGGCGTCCTTGTCTGAGCGCCCTTAGCTTATCACTTAGTTTGTTCATTTCAGTGCGCGCTAGTTCCTGTACTTGGGCATCGTTAGCCAGTGTGATCTCAACGGCGTCTTTGAGTAATGGAGCGAACTCGACAGGTAGCGGAGCTTGAAACAGCTCGTCCAGCAGTACACGCCGTTTTACTTCCCATTCGGTCACGGTTTCCCACTCACCGGCCTGGGCGAGTTCGAGCATTTCCATGCTTAATAGTCGAAATTGTTTGATTTGCGGCTCCCAGCCGGTAGAAGCATTCATGCTGGCGTGTCCACGGCGGCTGACGCGGAATGGGTGTTTGTTTCGCTGATGGTATCCCAAGCTTCCTTGATGGGGCGGAGCAAGTCAGCAACTTCATCCAGGATGGCTACATCGGAATTTAGGTTGGCTTCCAGCAGGCGCCGCTGCAGGTAGTCGTAGAGGGCATCGAGATTGGCAGCGATTTCACCACCGGCTTCATGATTAAGCCCCTCGCGTAGGCCGCCGATGATATCGATGGCTTTGCCGATTTGTTCGCCTTTGGCTACGATATCCTGGCGCTGAATATAACCCTTGGCGGTGGCAATACGCTCAAGCGCGCCTTCCATCAGCATCTGAATCAGCCGATGGGGGCTGGCGTAGGCGACGCCACTCTGGGTATTCACTTGCTGATACTGCTGCAGGGCTTTGGGAATGTTCGGTGTGGCCATGCTCACCTCAGGCTATTAAGAATGTTGGGGGTTCAGGGCTTATTGAAACGCCCATTCAGCTGTTGCGTCAAGAAATCGCAGGTAGCGGCGAGTTGATGATGCAATTGATCCAACACCATGAACCGCGAACGGTAGCGTATCTCCAAAGCGTCCAAGCAGTTATCCTTGTGCTGCCGCTGCGCACCGGCCTGATTTTCTTGCTCCTCTTGATCTTCAGTGCGTTCGTTAGCTAATTCATGATCATTAGCAAGATCACCTGGATCATCTGGCCATTCGGCAGTGTCTTCGAGAATCGATTTGTCATCCGTGCTGGTTTCAGTAGACTCATCTGATGGCGTCGTTTGTGCTTGATCGACGCTCAAATCACCCCTTTTGAGAGTTGTCATTGCGGCTACTGATGACAGTTTATTACCGCTACTAACGGATGACGCCTGAGGTGCAGCTTGTTGCTGAATTGCAGCTTTGGGTTTGGGAGTCGTCAGCTTGGGTTCAATCTTCCGGAAATTGAAGTTAGAACCAGGGCTTGGCACATTCATGCTGTAACTCGTAGCAATCCACCCTCCATGCCCAACCGCTCACTTTCCGGGTCATTCGGGTAGCCGTTCAAAGCTCCATGGGATTGCCGGATTTCCAGGTTCTCAAGGGAACGGGCAAACGAGCGGGTCTCCTCCCAGGAAATCCAGCGTACCAACTCACGGGTATCCTGGTCGACGATACGGATGCGCCAATCCTCATCGTTGCCAGCGACTTCAAATTGCAGATGAGTGTGGTGGCGGTGCAGCCGCTGGTTGAGGCGCTCCAGGAAAGCCTCCAGCTGTCCCCGGGCCGGGGTGTCTTCTTCTTGGGAATACGCACCTTGCCCCTGGCCATCGGGGTTCGCCTCACGCTTCCATTCGGCATTGCCAGCAGCGGGAGATTGTATCACCGCCGTTTGCGGTGTATTGAGGGTTTGGGCGACGGCATTCTGAGCAGTAAGCGGCGGCGGCGTTTCAGGACGCACATTGGCCTTGGCCTGTGCAGCGCTGTTGGCATTAGCCAAGTGACTACTGAGGCTGCTAATGTCGCTCATGGCAAGTTGCGACGGTGGTGATCTAGCTGCTGCTGTTGCTGCTCAATGCCTTAAACTGCGCTGTCAAATAAGTGCTGGTTGCGGTCAGTTGTCCGAGCAGCTGGTCCATCTTGTTAAATTGAGCGCTGTAGCGTTTTTGAAGCTTTTGCAGACGCAAATTAAGTGTTTCACGGTCATCGTCAATGCGATCAATCCCTTTGCTGAGGCTGTCCAGCCGGCTATTGAGGGGTCCTTTGCTGCTCAATAAGCTATCCAGATAGCTGCTGAAACGATCTGCCAAGCCATCGATTGCTGCTACGTTTTCGCTAGCTTCGGTGCCGGTAAAGAGCTTCATGGTGCCGGATCGGTTTTGATCCAACGCGGTTTGCAGCTTGCTGCTATCGAAACTTAAGGTGCCATCTCGCTGTACCGAGACACCCATATCCGATAGGGATTGGCCATCGATTGATCCGCCCAGCATTCTTCGCAATTGAGAATCCACTGACCGTATTCCAGCATCACCCTGCATAGGACCGGCTTGTTTGGTCTTGGCGTCATAGCTGGTCAGAGATTTGATAGTTTCGGCCAGGCTATTAAATTTATTTACGAAACTTTTCACTGCATTGATAGCGGTCGTGTTGTCACGGCTGATATCCAGTTTGGCAGTATCGGCGTTGTCTATACCGGTTAGGGATTTTACATCCAAGGTTACACCCGCCAAACCACCTGTGGTGAATTTGAAGGTGTTGGTCGTGCTGGTGGTTGCGGTACTGCTACCATCAATGATGATGCTGGCATCTTCCGCCGACTGAGTCTGAATCAGATTTTTTCCAGCCCCAACGCCGAGGTCTTTATCGTAAGCCAATTGCGATAAGCCCAACATATCCGTGTTATTGCTGTCGCCTGTGTCGGTTACCGCGATTTTGATGGTGTTCACTGCACCGGAGTTGATGGACTTCAAGCTGAGTTGGCGGTTGTCGCCATTATTCAGAATGGTGGCGGTGACACCGATCCCAGCCGTGTCGTTGATTGCCTTGGCGATCCCCTCCAGGGTGTTGTTGGAGCTGTCAATCGTGACATCCACGCTGGCCTCGTCGCCAACGCTGATGCTCAAAGTGCCAGTGCCGAGCTGAGCCGCTTTGTCAACCGGGGCGGTTAATTCCAGCGAATGCGCTTTAGCCAATCCGGTGACTTTGATGTCGTAACTCGCTACAACCGACGATGTGCTGTCTAGACTGGCGCTGAACAGTTTGCTGTCGCTCACGGTCGCTTTCATCGCAGTAAAGGTCGATGACAAGCTGAGCAATGTCACGGATGAACGAAAGTCGGATAGTGCACCTTTCAAAGTGCCAAGCGACGACAGTTCGGTTTGTAGTTGGGCTTCACGGCGGTTAAGCCGGTTGGTGGCCGGCGTTGCCTCAGCGGAGACCAGTTGAGAGACGAGTCCTGTAATATCAAGACCCGATCCTAAACCTGTTGACGTAATGCCAGCCATTTGCGTTGAGCCTCCAAACTGCGCCTGTCTTTTAATCAATGTTCAGGTGAACGTATCATCATCTACGCTATTCTCACACCTGATTTCTGCTGGGGTGCGAGCGATTTTACCAGGTTTGATAGATTTTCATTGAAATCGGAAAATGACTTCACTATTCACATCACCGGGCAGTGCATCAAGCTTTAGTGTGTAACAGAAAACCTTCCGATACCCCAGAACCCGCCGCGGAATTGCGCACCCCTGGCGTTGTCAACTCGATCCTTTGTGACTTCTTCGTCTCTGCCTCCTTGAAGAAAGCGGCCAGTGCCAGCACTTCTTCTGGTGGAATCTGGCGGATGACTTCGTCCTTTTCGACATCCATCACTTTGACTACCATTTTGCCAGATTCATCGTCCATGCTGAATTGGAGGTTGGTTTGTTGCAAACTTTTTAAGGACGTATTGATCGTGTCAACTGCAGCCGCAAGCAATTGGGAGTCCGGTTCCGCCGTTGCCTGTGGTGTTGCGGATGCCGTAGGAACAGCGGAAGCATCGGTGGCTGGGGTGCGGACACTGCGGTCAGCACTGGGTTGCGCCATGTCTTCAGTACGGCTGGTTGAGCGACGATCCGTGTTGACTGGGGGCAGTGATGGGCTACCTATGACGGTGGTGTTCGGCATCATGGCGACTTTACTCCTATGTGCAGAATCGCTCGCGCGGATGGCTTCCTGCCCCCTGAACGCGGTTTGACTCCCGCTCCGGTAGGAGCGGGAGCCACCGCGCCACTGGGTATCACGGCGCGGAAGTCAGACTTACCGCAGTAGTTGCAATACGCCTTGTTGCGACTGGTTGGCTTGGGACAGCATTGCGATGCCGGCTTGTTGCAAGATCTGAGCCCGGCTCAGATTACCAGTTTCCTTGGCGAAGTCAGCATCCTGAATCCGTGACCGGGCATCGCTGATATTTTCGGATGTGGTTTGCAGATTGTTAATGGTGGATTCAAAGCGGTTCTGCACCGCACCCAGATCCGCCCGCAGGTCATTGATGAAACTCAGCGCCTTATCAAGGACGCTAATAGCATCGTTGGAGCCTTTCTGGGTGGAGATGTTGATGTTGCCGACGTTGCTTAATGTAGACGCTGCGCTGCCAAGGTTAGTGCCAGAAGCCGCTACTGAGAAGCTCTTGCCTGCTTCGTAGGTTACTTTACCGCCCACGCTTAGCGAACCTGAGGCGCCAGAGGCGATCGTGCCAGAAGAACCTGCACCTGTAAGCAGCGTCGAGCCATCGACGGCAACTCCCGTCAAGGACAAGGCGCCAGTTGAACCCGTCTGGCCGGTGAGCTGGATGTCATAGCCTTCGGCATTTTCCAGAAAGATCGTATCCTTAGTGTCGTTTAGCCGGGCGGTGACGCCGGTGGTGCCAGCTTTGTCATTGATTGCTGCCGCCAATCCTGACAGATCGCTAACGTTGCTGACGTTTGCAGAAATCACCGAAAGACTGGTCGCGTTTTCATTCTGTCCTTCCAAGGCAAAACTGATAGCGCCAGTCGCGGTGACTTTCAGCGCAGCGTCGGTAGATGCACGCGCAGTGACGCCCGTGTCAGCGGTTTTGCCATTCACTGCTGCAGCAATGGTACGGGCAGTTGCGCTTGCAGCAACGGTTATACTGGTGGTACCCACCGAACCGTTGATCGTCACACTGCCGGAGGTAACTGCATTACCCGTGCTTGTGGTGACTCCAAAGGTCGCTGACGCCGTTTTTACCTGCTCTGCGCCAATTGCTGACGCTTGCGCGTTGCCAGCGCTGACCGAAATCGTCTGGCTGGCGTTGGCGCCAACATGGAATTTTTGGGCATTGAACGTGCCATCCAGCAGATTCTTACCGTTGAACGCGGTGGTGTTGGCGATACGATTCAATTCCTGCTGCAACTGGCCGACCTCCTTCTGCAGAGAGGTACGATCGGTGCCGGTGTTGGTATCGTTGGCCGACTGGATTGAGAGTTCGCGCATCCGTTGCAGAATGCTGGTGGATTCTTGTAAGGCGCCTTCTGCGGTCTGCGCCAGGGAAATGCCGTCATTGGCGTTGCGTACTGCTTGGTTGATACCGCGAATCTGGCTGGTCATGCGGTCAGCGATGGCGACACCGGCCACATCGTCTTTGGCAGAGTTAATACGCAAACCGGAAGACAGGCGCTCCATGCTGGTTTTGAGAAGCGTGGAGCTTCCATTTAATTGACGCTGTGCATTCAGTGCGGATTGGTTGCTATTAATCATGAGAGCCATGACGATATCTCCTAAATTTAAATTATCTATGCATCTTCGGTAACTGGGCTAGCTACCTCTAAGACCTTGGCAGATTGCCCTGCCTTGCTCTTAGCTATCGGCGGCGGGTCACGGGACTTTAGGAGGTATTGAGAATTTTTTTTGAGATAAGTGTCATGAGGATGTTTTATTAGTGCGTTTGCTCGGCAATTTCAATATCGATGCCGCCTCATGGCGTGAAGCTATCCAAGGAAGTATCTCTATCGATAATGACTAAGTGCATGAGTTATCTAGCGATCTTCATGCTGGCAAAACGCCCTCTACTCCTGATGCTGCAAAGCATCTTCTAGATTACGGCAAGCTTCATTGAAATTGGGGCGGAGTGCGACCGCCTTGCGGAAGCTAGCGATGGCGTCTGGCCAACGGCCTAATTCGGCGTATACCTTGCCGAGATTATTGCAGGCCAGTACATGCGCGGGATTGAGTTCCAAGGTCCGCTGATAGCTGTCTGCAGCCTCTTCCAGCCGCCTTTGACCTTGCAGGGCCTTGCCCAAGTTATTGTAGTAGGTGTCCGCCTTAGGGTTTTCCTGCAAGGCCTGACGGATCAGGCGTTCGGCGGTGGCATAGTCTCCACGCTGGGAATAGATCACCCCTAGCAAGTGCAAGGCGTCAATATAGCCGGGCTGCGCTTCGAATACCTGCCGATACACGGCTTCGGCATCATCCAGTCGTTTTTCGCGGTGCCATTCGGCGGCCTGCATCAGCAATTGTTGATAAATGCGATTTGCCGCCTCGGCTTGTCCGGCTTTGATGTGTTGTTCAGCCAGCGCCAGCGCTTGCGGTAGTGCCAGCAGCTGTCCGTCAATCAGCATCGTCAGTAGTTGCTGGTTGCCACGTACCAGGCTTTGCAACAGAGACATGGCGGCGTTGCGCGAGCCAGATGAAGATTGGGGAGCGGTGGAATGCTGATGCTTGCCTTTTTTTTGTGACATAATAACACTCGTTCAATAATGATGCGAACAATTGGGAATTTGGCCGGTAGCCCGCTAAAAAATAGCTTGATTCACAGAATCCTGTTTATCTGTCCCCGATCCTGGTTGCGCATTGATCAATCTGGCAATAATGCCTTCATCCATTCATCGAGGTGCTGGTCCAGCATCCAGTTTGACAGCACCCATTCGCGCAATTGTTCACCCGCAATGCGGGTGGCGTCTAAGTCGTGAACATGGGCGCGGATAGCGTCGATCCACGCTTTTGGATTGTTGGGGACGCGGGTTACCGGGGCGTTCCTGTATGGCAGAATGTCGGTGGCAATCACCGGAAAGCCTACAGCGCCGTATTCCAGTAGCCGCAGATTGCTTTTGGCGGTATTAAAGCGATTGATTTCTAGGGGAGCGATGGCTAGATCGAGATCAAGCGCGGCCAGCGCGGCTGGGTACTGATCGAAAGGAACGGCATTATGTACTCCAGCGACGTGATAACGGAGTTTCGGCGGACACAGGCCCATGAAAATCCAATCGACTTCATTAGCGGTGGCTTCGACTACGGGTAGGATGAATTCCAAGTCTCCCTGATGCTGCTGAGCGCCAGCCCAGCCAATGCGTGGCTTGCGCCGGTCGTTCCGGGGTGGTTGCAGGCCGCCCCAGCGGGAACGCTCCAAGGAGTTTGGCACCACTTGGATATCGTCGACCATGCTGCGCATCGCCTCAGCAATGGGTTCCGTAGTGACGATGACTCGATGGCAGAGCGATACCGCTCGCCGCACTCGTGCCTTAGTATCTTTGCCGAAATACTTACGCGCCGCGCTTTTCTGCGGGATAGAGAATACGATGTCGTCTTGGCCAAAGACCCGGAAGACATCGGGCAGCAATTCTGCATAGTGTTGCAAGTCGTCTAAGTGAAAGTCCGAAAATGCATTTTGCAGAAAGAATACTGTGGGGTTTGCTCTGATTAGCTCAGATACATAAGGCAAAAACCGTTTTTCACTACTTAACGCCGGCAGCATAAAACTGCAAATTCGGTGGCTTCTCGTCAATTCCTGAATTGGGCCAATCATCCGATACTGTCCTACCCCCATTTCATCCGGCGCTTGCGCAACGATACGCGGTAAGGGTTCCAGATCCGGGTGCCAAGGCACATCAAAATCGCCATCGATCATCCATTCACGCTGGCGCAGGCTGAGATGCCGGTTGTAGGCAGGGTCGTTTGCTAGTTTGGGGAGCCATTTTTTGATGAATGCTTTGCGAGAACGTAAATCAGTCAAGTTCTGTTGATTATCGTGCTTGGCTTCTTTCTCAATGCTTAGAGGCTTATCGTCTTTTTGGGCTAAAGTTACAAAAGGCGTCCAGACAATCCGATAATCACGCTCACCCAGTTTTAGGCAGAGATCGGCATCGTAATGGGAAATGGGGAAATTTTTTTCATCGAAACCGCCCGCATCAAAAAATAGATCCTTGCGCACCAATATACAGGCACCGCTCACTGCCGAAAAATTTTGCATCAGTTGTGCACGGCCCATATATCCCGGTTCAGTCAATGGCAAATCCATGCCGATATGATCAACAGTACCTCCATGTCCCAGAATCAGACCCGCGTGTTTTATATGCTGCTCGAACGAGACCAACCGACAACCGGCAACTCCCACATCTTTTTGAATACCGATAGCCACCAAACGAGCTAACCAATTCTCCTGTAAAATGACAGTATCATCATTCAGCAGTAATAAATATTCACCCTGCGCTTGCCGGGCCGAAAAATTGTTGATTGCTGAAACACTGTATTTCTGTGAATAGTGCAAAACCTTCACATGCGAGTTGCTGTTTGGCAGCTTGGCGAGAAACGCCTGTACAGCGGGTTCAGTCTCTGCATTATCGATCACCAGAACTTCGAAATCTGGATAATTGGTTTTCTTTAGTAGTGCTTCTATGCAGGTTTGGATCTTATCGAGCCGCTGTCGAGCTGTGATGATAATACTCACCATTGGTGGCTTAGCTGGAAGCTTGTAATCGATGAATAGCGTACCCGTTAATGGCCCGTCACAAACTTCAGCAGCGGCGCCGCACCGTGCTAGGTGTTGTTGTACGAGCAGATGCGCGAGTGCGGTAACAGCGTATTCTTCAGTAAGGGCTTCAGGCACATGCACAAGGATTTCATCAAGGTGATCCACAGTGGTTGGAGCTTGCTCGAAAGCCAACAAAGCAGCACCATAGTTGCGTGACAACCCTGGCGGCAAAATTGCGATGCGTGGATCAAGCATCAGCGGTTTACGAATAATAGTTGCGGCGCCGACATAAGGGCTTGAACGGAGGAATTCGATATTAATGCCGGGTTTCAGCTTAGGTTGCGAATGTTCCCCATCAGCATTCACTATATCTTCATCAGTGTACAACACGAGAGCGTCAGGCTGTTTACTTAAACGCAGACCAGTGAGCAGGGTAAACGCTGGAGATAAACGAAGGCCTGCTGGGGCGCAAATGAACCACTCTGCGGGGCTGGCCGCAATAATAGCGGTCATTGCATCAGCTTGTTGCAAAGAAGTTTGAACCCATTCCATCAGGTCGCTGGATTCAAACCTTGAGTCTGGGCAGGCATACTCGGAAAGCACCGTGAGTCGCCAGTTGGCCAGCACCTGTGCCATAAGATCACTGATCGTGCTAGCAGCAGATACGCTAAGAAGTTCAGATAAAGCTACAAACTTCTGGTCAGAATAATTTTGAATAAGCTGATCTTGTCCACGGTTATTTTCAGTTAATATAATATGTATTATTGGAAGTTGTTCAGGCGATTGGGTATGAGTCAATAACCGGTGACAACGTTCTTGACTCCAGAAACGCCGTTTTATCCATGTAGAGTAACTGGATTCTTTCTCAAAGAAACGGTGGCAGATTTCGTGTATTTCTTCAGTATTTAAGAAAGTTTCGCCTTCCCTTTTTTTGATGCTTTCAAGCTTAAACTTCAATCCTTCGAAAGTTGGTTGACAATTTATTTCTTCTTTTAACCATTTTTTTAAATCATTTTCATCAATTAAATTGATTGAAGAAAAAGTAGAATATTTAAGTGCCACAGTAAGCACAATAGATCGTAAACGATCCCGTTCCTGCTCAATGGGAACACCAAAACCTTCAGCATAACTCGCCCCATTATTGATAAGCCAGTTTGCTGATGCCATATAGCTTTGGTGACTACATAGTTGAATAAAAGTAACGAGCGATAAAAATACATTGACATAGTCAGGATTAGGTGCCTTAGATGCGTACCAATGCCTCTCTAATGGTTCTTCAATTTGAGCCAACGATGAGGCCATATTTTCAGTAGTCATCTGCTTATTGTGGCGGCGCCAAACCCCTCCCAGTATTCCAGAATAACAACCGCAACCATATTCGTCTTCTATTAGCTTCAGGATATATTGTTCACCCACTTGCTTCAATGGTGATGCTAGTAAAACTGGATAAGCTTTTTTGAAATAACTAGTACGGAATACCACCATATGCAATGGAACAAAATTACAAACTGTAAGATAAGGCCCTATGCGCATTGGACCCGAGCGGCTTTGAGAGAATGGAAATCTGCCATGATGGAAACTGGTTTTTGAATCATCTATATACTGAAGCCAGTCAAAAAATGTAAATGGTGCGTTTGGATGTTTATCAAATTGTGCTAAAGCATTTTCAACAAATGATGCGTCAAGAAAATCATCTGCTTGCAAAAAAGAGAAGAATTCAGTTTCTGCACTATTTAGTACAAATATACTGTTATTTATTGCGCCAATATTTTTCTCATGAACCACCAAATGTATACGTGGATCTTGCAAATAAGGTTTTAAAATTTCAGATGTATTATCGATAGAGCAATTATCACAAATAATCAGTCTCCAACGGGGCGATGTTTGATTGATAACTGACTTTACTGCATCTTCAATATAACAACCATAATTATAGCTTGTTATTCCTATGGTTAGTAATCCGTCTTGTATATCACCCATAATAATAAGCTCCTAAAAATTATTGAAAGATTCTTATTACCTAAGCTATTGCAGTATGGCTGCTGGTAATAAATACAGATTTTTGAGTGATTTTCTTTAAGCATTAATTTAAATTTGATTTT
>DDST01000129.1 GCA_002343485.1 Proteobacteria bacterium UBA2383 | reverse complement strand
CGATTTCCAGCGCCTCCGCTTCGTTGATGACTGAAGCGCTTAAAGGCAAGCCAGTCGCTGAGATAGAACACCTGTTTGAAGCGTTCCATGACGTGGTGACGACGGAATGTGAATGCCCGAAAGGCTTGGGTAAACTCAGCGTATTGGCTGGAGTGCGTGATTATCCCAGCCGGGTCAAATGCGCCACGCTGGCCTGGCACGCGGTACGCGCTGCCCTGGAGGCACGCAAGGAAGCGGTAGCGACCGAATAACGTTGATTCGTTTGGAGACATCGCATGACTGCAACTCTTCCCGACGCTGATGAAATGGAAGCCCGGGTGATCGACGCGATCAAAACCGTCTATGATCCTGAAATTCCGGTCAATATTTATGAATTGGGGCTGATCTACGGTTTGGATGTCGATCCGCTCGGCGATCACGCGGATATTAAGATGACCCTGACCGCGCCGGGTTGTCCGGTGGCGGGCTCGATGCCGGAATGGGTCGAAAACGCGGTGCGCCACGTTGCCGGCGTGGAATCCGTCAATGTCCAACTGGTTTGGGAGCCGCCGTGGACGCCTGAATTGATGTCGATGCGCGCCAAGCTGGAATTGAATATGTTGTAATGTACAACCATTCCTCGAATCCTGCATCCGTGAGGAGAAGCGAGTCCTCCTGCCAAGGATTTGCCTCTCCCTAGCGCCTGACGACCTGATAGACGCCCCCTACCGCCAGTACCATGCCGGCCAAGGAGACCGGCGGGAGCGTCTCGCCAAATATCACCCAGGCGATCAGTGCCGTGCTCAAGGGCGTCAGGTAAAACAGACTGGCGACGTTTACGGCGCTGCCGCTGTGAATGAGCAGGTTTAACAGGCTGATCGCGCCAATGGACAGCACGAACACCAGCCAGCCGAGCGCAAACACGAATTGGCCGGTCCAGGTAATCTGGAACTCCGTAAACAGAGCGATGGCGGCAGCGGTGACGATAGCGCTTGGGATAAATTGAATGACCGAGCCGGTGCGTAGGTCGAACCCCGTGCAAAAGCGCTTCTGATACAGCGTCCCGGCGGTAATCCCCAATAACGCCACCAGCGCCGGAACGAGCATTGGCCCGAGTCCGGTATCAATTCCGAACTTGCCGGATACCACCAGCGCTAGCCCAGTGAAGCCCAATGCCAAACCGGTCCATTGCCGCAGGCTGACCTGCTCTCCAAGGAGCCAACCGGCGCTGATAGCGGTGAGCAATGGCTGCATGCCGACCACCAGCGCGGTGATGCCCGCCGGCAAGCCGTGCTTGATCGACAGAAATACGCCTCCTAGATAAGTGGCATGGATCAGCACTCCAGATACGCCGATATGCCACCATTGGCTGGGTTCTTTTGGCCACGGAGCGCTGCTCAATACGGCAATCACCATCATTAAGGCGATGACACAAAGATAACGGGTGAGCAGAAAGGACAACGGCTCAGAAAACGGTAAACCAAACCGGGCACCGATAAAGCCAGTGCTCCATAAAAAAACAAATAGGAATGGATAGATACGTTTTAGGGGTAATTTTGGTTTCACGGATGGTGAGCCGCTTTGAGTGAGTCGCTTTAAATTTTTGAGTCATTGAAGCCGATGCGGCTCGCCGCGGCGGCGTGATCCATTACCCGAAATGAGGCGTTTCTGCTACCATGCGCCGCGTTTCTCCGCGGTCATGAAGGATGTTCAAAATGCCACGTCCCTATAATTTTAGTGCAGGTCCCGCCATGTTGCCCGAGGCGGTTCTGGAACAAGCCAAGGCCGAGATGCTCGACTGGCGCGGTTCCGGTATGTCGGTGATGGAAATGAGTCATCGCGGCAAGGAATTTGTCTCCATCGCCGAACAGGCCGAAGCAGATCTGCGTGAACTGCTCAACGTTCCGGCAAATTACAAGGTGCTGTTCCTGCAGGGCGGTGCTTCCAGCCAGTTCGCGATGATTCCCATGAATCTACTGCGCGGCAAAAGCAAGGCAGACTATCTCAACACGGGGCAATGGTCGAAGAAAGCCATTGCCGAAGCTAAGAAATTCTGCCAGGTCAATGTCGCTGCCAGTTCCGAACCGGTCAACTTCACCACGGTTCCTGCCCGTGAAACCTGGAAGTGCGACCCAGAAGCTGCCTATTTGCACTACACGCCCAATGAAACGATTAACGGCGTCGAAATGCATACGATTCCCGAAGTCGATGTGCCCTTGGCGGCGGATTTCTCATCCACTCTCCTGTCCCGCCCAATCGACGTGAGCAAGTTTGGGGTTATCTACGCCGGTGCTCAGAAAAATATCGGGCCAGCAGGACTGACCATCGTCCTGATCCGTGAGGACCTGATGGGGCAAACCGTCTCCGGAACCCCCACTATGCTGGATTACGCAGCGATGGCCAAGGAAGGGTCCATGTACAATACGCCGCCGACCTACGCTTGGTATATTGCTGGATTGGTATTCCAATGGATGAAAGCCCAGGGTGGCTTGGCAGCGATCGGTGAACGCAATAAAGCCAAAGCCGATCTGTTGTACAAGGCGATTGACGAATCCGGTTTTTACAAAAACCCAGTCGATCCGGCCTATCGTTCGTGGATGAATGTGCCGTTCACCCTGCCTGATGCGGCGCTGGATAAGCCGTTTCTGGCCGAGGCCAAGGCTGCTGGCTTGTTAACCCTGGCTGGCCATCGTTCAGTCGGTGGAATGCGCGCCAGCATCTACAACGCTATGCCGGCCGAGGGCGTCAAGGCACTGGCCGGTTTCATGGCGGATTTCCAGAAACGGCGAGGTTAATGACCCCCATCGCCACCTTCCTCCGCAAGGGGGAGGGTGTCCAGTGGACTCTTCCCCGCAAGGGGGAGTGCTTCTTACCTAACTCGATTGCAAGACGATGTACAAGATCCTGACTTTGAATAGTATCAGCGTTTCCGGTTTGGAACGCCTTCCCCGCGACCGCTACGAGATTGCTTCGGAAATCACCCATCCCGATGGAGTATTACTGCGTTCCTTCAAGATGCATGACTGGCCGATTCCTGCGAGTCTCAAGGCGATCGGCCGCGCGGGTGCCGGTGTTAACAATATCCCGGTTCCCCAGATGACCGCCAAGGGTATCTGCGTGTTTAATGCCCCCGGTGCCAACGCCAATGCGGTCAAAGAACTGGTGATCGCCGGCATGTTGCTGTCGGCGCGCAACATCTGCGCTGGCTGGGACTATGCGCGCAACCTGCAAGGTAATGATGCCGAATTATCCAAGCAAGTCGAATCCGGCAAGAAGCAGTTTGTCGGCATCGAATTACCCAACCGCACCTTGGGAGTGATCGGATTAGGCGCCATCGGTGTCAAGGTCGCCAACGCCGCCCGTGCGCTGGGGATGCGGGTGATTGGTTACGATCCGCACATCACCGTCAGCAATGCCTGGCAGCTTTCCTCACAGGTCGAACAGGTGCTGAGTGTTAACGAGATGGCTGCGCAGGCCGATTTCATTACCCTGCATGTTCCATTGAACGACGCAACCCGTCATTTGGTCAACGCCCAGTTTCTGCAAAACAGCCGCCCAGGATTGACCTTGTTGAACTTCTCTCGCGAAGGTGTGGTGGACGAGGAGGCGTTGTTCGAGGCATTGCAAGCAGGCAAGCTGAAATCCTACGTCTGCGATTTTCCCACCAGCCGGTTAAAAAGCCATCCTCGGGTGATCATGCTGCCGCATCTGGGCGCGTCCACGGTTGAAGCCGAGGATAATTGCGCAATCATGGTCGCTGACCAGATGCGTGACTATCTGGAAAATGGGGTTGTGCATAATTCCGTGAATTTTCCAGAGATGGCGATGCCGCGCAACGGAGGACCCCGTCTGGCGATTGTCAATTCCAATGTCCCGCATATGATCGAAAGGATTTCCAAGGCGATTTCCATGGCAGGTATCAACATTATGGATATGCTCAATAAGTCGCGCGGTGAAATTGCCTGTACCTTGGTTGACACCGACAGACCCGTGCCGGAGACGGTCGTGGCGCAGATTGCCGAGGTACAGGGTGTATTGGGCGTGCGGGTTTTATAAAAGGGAACGGTTTAAGGAACTGTCTGTTCAGTGGCGATATCGAGATAGGCGAGCCAATAGCGGGATATATCGCTCATGCACTCGATCCGGGCGATAAATGTCGCCAGGCTCAGCTTGAGCTGCTCAATTTCGAGCAACGATTCAGTCAGTCCGGTATCCAGTTCACCTAAATGCCGGCTGCGGTTTGCGGCGACCGAGGCAATGCGTGTTGTCAGCAACCGCACCCGCAGATACAACAAGTCGCCTGGCGCGTTGGTATGTCGTTTATAATGCATTTCATAGGATTGCGGCGGCACGTCCTTGCGGCCCAGTAGATAGGATTCCAGCCCCTCGACCCGGGTCAGCATCATGCTTAAATGGTTCTGGGTCGAGGTGCGATGCGCCAGGGATTCCAGCAGAGTGATCTTTTCCGCCAGCACCCGCCGCCTGTCGTAGATACAGGCCCGGATACGGTCTATCTCGCAATCAACCTCAGTCAGTTGCTGGGTTACTGTTTGCATCTCTTCCCCGATCTCGTCAAGGAATTCACGGAGATGATCCGAGAGAATTCGCTCCAGGGTCAGGGTAATGAACCGTTCCCACGCGGTATCGGCAAGAGCGCGTATCCCTTCAAGACGCTGGCGTACTCCGCTGAATCGGTCGGCAATTTCCTGTATAGCGCATTCGTGTCCGGTCTGGTCCTGGGTGTTCCAAATCTGAGCGAGTTGGGCTTCCTCCTTCAAAACGTAGGACATACCGGCCGCAGCGCCGTCATCGGTTTCAGCGATTAGGGTATCCATGCAGCAATTCTCTTTGGCCACTTCAAGTCAATCGCCAGGGCCGATCACAAACGCCACTGACCGTATAGGGGTATATTTAATCCTGATAGGTCCAGCCATCGGGATAATCGTGATTCAGTTCATGTATGTCATATACGCACAGATCTTGTTCGGGTAGATTAGGAAATAGCTGCCGGGACTGAGTCTCTGCCTGTTGCTCGTTGTCAGCCTGAATGACAGCGACGTTGAGCAGTTTATCGGAGCTGGGGTCTTCCACAATGATGAGGTAAGGTTTCATAGTAAATGCTCCTTCCTGTTTGTCAGGTGATGACGGCACCTTCAAATATACATCACCTGACTCGAATGGTGGAGTTGTAAGCATTCACCCTCTTTTCCTAACGTCCTCCCGCGCAGGGGAAGGGGGAGCATCTGTATGGGATGCTTGCAGGAGGTCGCTACTCGTCCTCCCGCGCAGGGGAAGGGGGAGCTAAACAATCCATAACGGTGGAATGGTAAGCACTTACCCCATCCCACGTTGGTTATACCGTTTCTGAATAGAATTGAGCGCTGAGCCGGTTGGGCTGAACACCGTGAAGCCCCGTGTCCTGGCGCATCGTTGGGCAATGCTGCGCTTTTGCCCAATCTACGGCCTACAGACAATAGCGTAAGACCTATGCAAAATTGGTATTACATCGAATCATGTGTTCAGAAGCAGCAATGGACATAGGGCTTATTCGAAAGAATGATTGATTTTTCAGAGGCAGTGTTTAAATGTTCCTTGCATGGATATTCTATCTTTTGACCTCAATCCACTAATGAGGCGATAAGGATGTTGCCCACGGCGCTCCTTTTCTCCTACAAGCGCGGCGCTCAAGTTTATCCTCGCTTCTTGCGTTCTGCGCAGCACGTTTGGGCGGAACAGGTGCTGACCGTTATCACCGAGCATCAGCACTGCACGCGCAGCGAGTTACAAGCGGCATTGCGGGCGCTGGAAGGCGACTCACCCGATTACCGGATCGTGCGCGGTTTCGCCCATTTGGCGCTCAATGCCGCCGAATTCACGTTAGCCACTGGCGAGACGGAACCCGAAGCGTTGCGCCGCGAAGTGTTCACCTTAGCAGCCCAGCAGGGCCATTATGGCGAGTCTCAGGCGCAGGCGATCCTAGAAGCCGTTGCGCCGCGCTATCAACTGGAAGCAGAGACTCTGCGCGAAGCGTTGTATGCTGATTTGCCGGAGAATCACCTGTTGACCGTATTGCCGGATTTCACGCCGGAACGGCTGATCGACCGCTATAACCTGGCTCAAGCGCAGGGTTTGCTGTACTCGGCGCTCTATCTGCGCCTCATCGCCCACCGGAATGTCCCTGGCGAATACCGCCGGCTGTTCCAGCATCTCAAGTTCCACGGGTTGATGTATGCCGTCGAGGGTAACCTGGACGATGGCTACCAAATCTATGTGGACGGCCCGGCCAGTTTATTCAAGCAAACGCGTAAATACGGTTTGCAGATGGCGGTGTTTTTACCGGCGCTGTTGCGGGTCAGCCGTTGGCAAATGGAAGCGGTATTGCAACGGGACGGCCAGGAACTGAGCTACCGGCTGGATTCACAATCGCCGCTTAAGCCGCTGACCGCCCCTCCGCCTGCCTATGATAGCCTGCTGGAGGAAAGCTTCGCCCGCCGCTGGGAGAAATTGGGTACGCCGTGGGCACTGGAGCGGGAGGTGGAAATCGTGGATTTGAAAGGAACGGTGTTTGTGCCGGATTTTGCGCTGCGCCATGCGGATGGCCAAGTCGTTCATATCGAAATCATGGGCTTCTGGCACCCTGATTATCTGCGCCGCAAGCTGGACAAGCTACGCCGGGCCGCCATGCCGAATCTGATTGTTGCGGTCTCGGAGCGGCTGAATGCCGGCGCTGACGATTTTCGCGATATCCCCGGCCCCGTCATTTTTTTCAAGGGCAAGCTTGAGCCGCGTCAGGTGCTGGCGGTGCTGGAATCAGGGTGCTCTTGAGTTTTCCCTTCGCTAAAATTCGTCATCGAAACTTCCCCGGCAAAATCCATCATGAATCTTGAAAAAGTCATCTTCGGCTTCTTTATTGTCCTTGCCGCCACGCTGAATTTCGGTTTCTTCATCGGCGATCTGGACAATCCGCTTCATCACGACGTTTATGAGTTGTTCGCCGCTATCGTGGTGAATCTGATCGCTACCGTGCTCAAATTCGGTGACCGCACCCACATCGGGGCGATTCATCTTTCCACCAGTCTGGTGGCTGATCTGCAATTGATCGCGGCGGCGCTGGTCTGGGGTTATGGTACACAGGTCACTGGCGCTGAAAGCATTAGCCCCGAAATCACCGCCAAGGTGGTCTCTCTGTCTGGCGGCGCATTGTTCGCCAACGTCGTATCGATGGTGATTCTGATCGCTGAAACCATTATGCAGAAACGATGAACCCCGAAGCGTACGAAAGCACCTTCTTTCTGGCACTGCGGCGGATGCGGGCGCCGCTGATCACGCTGATCGTGATCTATGCGGTCTCGATCCTGGGCCTGACGTTGATTCCCGGAATAGATGCTGAGGGCAACCCCAGCCCGATGAACTTTCTGCATGCCTTCTATTTCATCAGCTACACCGCAACCACCATCGGTTTTGGCGAAATCCCCAATGCTTTCTCCGAAGCGCAACGGATGTGGGTGATACTTTGCATCTACTTGGCGGTGGTCGGCTGGGCCTACTCGATCGGCGCACTGCTGGCGTTGTTACAAGATCAGAATTTCCGCAATGCGGTGCGCCTGCAACGCTTTGGCCGGGCGGTGCGGAATATGCGGGAACCGTTCTACTTGATCTGCGGATACGGCGAAACCGGCCAGTTGATCTGCCGCAGCCTTGATCAGCTCGGCGTGCGGGCAGTGGTGATCGAAGTTGACGAGAACCGGGTGAGTCAACTCGATCTGCACGGTCATTCCGCCGACATTCCGGCCTTGACGGCTGACGCCAGCCAGCCGGAAATTCTGAAGCTGGCCGGCCTGACCCACCGCTATTGCCGGGGCATCATCGCACTGACCAATGACGACAACGCCAACTTGGCCATCGCCATTGCTGCCCGGTTGCTGGCGCCCCAACTGACCACGCTGTGCCGCGTCGAAACGACGGAAGCCGCCGCCAACATGGCCTCGTTTGGCACCCGGCACATTATCAATCCCTTCGATAAGTTTGGCCGCTATCTGGCGTTGGCGCTGCACGCGCCAGCGGCGTATCACTTGCTGGAATGGCTGACGGCGGTACCCGGCACGAAAGTCGAGCCGCATCGCGACCCGCCACGCGGCCACTGGGTGTTATGCGGCTATGGCCGGTTTGGCAAGGTGCTGGTGTCGGCGCTGGAACAGGAAAACATCCCGGTCACGATTATCGATCATGACCCGCCGGCTGAAGATGAGCAACGGCACTGGGTGCGCGGCGATGGTAGTAGCGTACCTGCCTTGCTGGAAGCGGGCATCGAGCAGGCGGTCGGTATTGTGGCTTCGACCAACGATGACGTGAACAATCTATCCATTGTGGTCACCGCCCGGAAACTGAATGCCCGGTTGTTTGTGGTGCTGCGGCAGAATTTGCAGGCGCATCAGGCGCTGTTTGACGCCTTTGAATCCGGTTTTACCGTGGTCCCGAGCCAAATTATCGCCCGCGAGTGTTTGGCGATTCTGACGACGCCGCTCCTGGCGCCATTTTTGTGGCAGATCAAACAGCGGGGTGAATCCTGGGCCAGCACGCTGCTCGATCAATTGACCGGCCGCTTTGGCTGGGAAGCACCCACGGTGTGGAGCGTGCGGATCGATGCCGTGCAGGCGCCGGCGCTGGTGGACCGGTTGGAATCCACCCGCCCTCCAGTGCCGCTGGGCGAGTTGCTGCGCAGCCCCCATGACCGTTCCCAGGAATTGGAATGCCGGGTGCTGTATCTGACCCGTGAAGATGACGCGACGGTCATGCTGCCGCACCGGCATACGCTGATTCAGGCCGGTGATCAGTTGCTGTGCGTGGGCTGCCGGGCGGCGCGCAGCGATCTGGAATTGACGTTGCACAACGAGAACACGCTGGAGTATGTGCTGCGTGGCCGGGAGATTCCCGGCGGCTGGGTATGGGAGCAACTCGCCCGCCTGCATGCCCGATGGCCCGGCTCCTGGTGAACAGCGGCTGATGCAGACCATCAAGGCATAGCGCATGGCCATCAAGAAATCCGATCTCTATTCCTCCCTCTGGGCTTCCTGCGACGCGCTGCGCGGCGGCATGACCCGCGCACGCCCTCAAGCAAGGTATAATGCAGGAACTCCTCACTGGGAGAATTCGACTGGTATGAAGAGCCATTCCTCCACTCCTTCTGCGGCGATACCAGCGACCCCAGTGCGTTGTTTAGCGCGAATCCCGTGCCGAGATTAATGAATTGCCGCTGTCTGCGGCGTTGTGGAAGTCTTCGTGATGAATGTTTTATTGCCGGGCGCCATCAATGATCCGCACCAAAATGTCGCCGTGAAATACCAGTGTTTTAAGAAGCGTTCCGCGCCCCAGATTGTATTCCCATTTGTAGACCGGGATGACTCGACGTACCTCGGTCTCCTGGCCGCCCTGTGGAAGCGGGTAGGATTGCGGCAACGTCGATGGGTCATAATAACCCTCGTTACGGCGCACGGTCTGCTCAAGAAAACCATCTTGCCAGGCGCGCTGCGGGTCCCCGCAGACTTGCAGCACTCGCGACTGGGAATCACCGGTGTTGATCAGATAGCGGCCACAGCGCATGCTATCGGCCGTTGCGGTCGTTATGCTCGCCATGGCTAACACTGCCATGAAAATCCACGTGGTAAACCCGCGCATTGATGCCTCCTCCAACCGATTTTATTTCAGTTTAACCCGAATTTATCCAGTTATCATGCCCGGTCTCGATACGTGCAGCGAACCATGCCATGCATCCCTGTTTGATGGCCACTATCCATTTGGACCTAGCTGTCCTGGCTGATTGAATCGTGACCTCTTCCTCTCCCTCTCATCCGGCGCTGGATAGCCAGGCCATCGGTCTGCTGAATGCGCTGGGCTGTTTTACCTTATGGGGATCGTTTCCCCTCTATTTTAAATTGCTCCAGCATGTTCCTGCCCTGGAGGTCCTGGCGCATCGGGTATTGGGGTCAGCGGTATTGCTGCTGGCGCTGATCCTGGCGTGGGGACAATGGCCGGCGTTGCTCGCTGAGTTTCGCAATTGCCGCCGCCTCGGATTCTATCTGCTCACCGCGTTGCTGATCTCCGGCAATTGGCTGCTGTATATCTGGGCGGTGCAAAATGGAAGAATTCTGGAAGCCAGCCTGGGTTACTACATCAATCCGCTGGTCAACGTGCTGCTGGGGATGCTGTTTCTGGGTGAGCGGCTGAATCCGCGCCAACTCCTTGCGGTATTGATCGCTGCGATGGGGGTGCTGGTGCTGGTGATCGGTCATGGGGTGTTTCCCTGGATTTCCCTGACCTTAGCATTCAGTTTCGGCAGTTACGGGCTGTTGCGTAAGAAAGCGGGTCACGCCCCAACCTTGGGTTTATGCGTGGAAACCGTGTTGATTGCGCCTATCGCCTTGCTATTCCTGGCCGCGCGGGGCGGAGGCGCATTGGGCCGGGTGGATGGACACACCGATATGTTACTGTTGGGAGCAGGACTCGTCACCGTGATTCCCTTACTGATGTTTCTCCAGGCCACCCAGCGCTTGCGTTTATCCACGGTCGGGCTGATTCAATACCTGACGCCTACCTTGCAATTCCTGCTGGCGGTAGCTGTTTACCAGGAACCGTTCACTGGTATTGATCAGGCCGCATTCGGTTGCATCTGGCTAGCATTGGCACTGTATAGCGTCGACGCTTGGTTCGGCCATCGCCGTTGATCAACCGGATCGGTTGGTGCCGTACACGCTTAATTGGCCGCCGCCAGCATCCTGGGCCAGGCGTAACGCCTGGCTCGCGGCTTCCAGTAACTGTTCACCGGAACGGCAACCGGCCAGGCAGGTCTCTGGATAAGTTGCTAATCCAGCGGAGACAGTCACTCGCAAGCTCTGCCCGCCTTCGAGCACCGGTTCCCAGCCGTGAATCAATCCCATGAGCTGCTCAATCAGTTTACGAGCAGCTTTCGCTCCGCTGGCCGGTAATAGCAATGCAAATGCATCGTCCTGGTGACGGGCGACCAGCTCTTGATGCCGGATATGGCCGCTGATTAACCGCGCCAGTGCGACCAGCACCTGATCGCCAACGCCATGGCCGCAGGACTCGTTGATTTGCCGCAAGTTGTCTACATCCAGCAGCACCACGCTCAACGGCCAATTTTGCTCTTTGGCAGCCGCCATTTCCTGTCGCAACCGGTCGCTTAAGTGTGGCTGGTTGAGCAACCCAGTGAGCGCGTCAAAGGCGTATTGTCCCGTGGAAGGCCGTGTCGCTGGATCGTGCTGAGAACGGATGCTGCGGCTGTTGGCCAGCGTTGGGATCAAGGGAAGTTGGTTAGGTAGCGCCACGACCGGGCGGGATGGTTCTACTGACAGGGTGTTGTGGCTGGTCCGTTCGGGCCAGCGCTGCACTGCGCGGATATCCAATGCTTCCCGAGCCTGATCCAGAATCCCGGCAATTTGGTTTGCATCCAACGGCTTGATTTGGAACAGGGCAGCGATCTCAGGAAATTTGGCGCCCATCTGTTCCAAAATTTCCATATAGTGGCCCGTCTCCAATCCAAACCATTGTTGGGCCAGTTTTGCGACTTCCGGCGAATTCTGCCAGTCATGGGGCCGGGTCCAAATGTCGGCAATGCGCGTTGCCAACGCAACTGACTGAACCAATGCCCGGTATCGGTCGGAGGTGTCGCTGTGATCTGGATCCAGGCTGCCAGCCGTTGCCACGGTTAAATAGTCAGGTAACCGCCAATGCTGCATGAGCCAGGCGCCGACTGCGGCATGATCGTCACCGAGTTGTTTCCGCTCCAATTCAGCCAATCGCTGGTAGTTCAGAACGGCTGTCATGCCTTCCGGGTGTTCGGTCGCCGCCTGCAATAAAACGCCGTAGGGTTGGGGCATGATCATCGACAGCGCCAAAACGCCAACCCCTTGCAGCAATCCGGCTAGGAAGAGTTCTTCCAGATTCTTCATCGACAGCCGCTCACCGAGGATCCGGCAGGCGGTCGCTGTCATCAGTGAACGGCGCCAGAATTGCTCGGTGTTTAAAGGGACAGCACCCGCATCGCGCCCTGTAGCGATCAGGGAAAACCCTAGCGCTAGCGCCAGGGTGCCCTGTAAACCCATCAAATTTAGAACCTGCCGTAGATTGGTGACCTTGCGGTTGAGGCCATATAATGGTGAATTAGCGGCACGGAACAACTTGGTCACCAAGGCCGGGTCCATTGAGATCACCCGAGCTAAGTCGTTTAGATGAACATCGGGATTGTTGGCGAGTTCGACCATTTTCAGAGCCACTGCCGGGAGGCTTGGCAGATTGCTGCAAAAACGCAGACGTTGCTCCAGTTCAGCGTGCATGATGTATAGGTACCCAATATGCCTTGGAAATAATTGAATAATTTTTAAGACCAACCATGTTATTGATCGATCGTGACAGATGATGCAATCATCATAGCCGATGGGTGTTTCACCAATCGATTCACCTTAGAATCTCTGATTTTTTAAAATCAAAATTGTTTCTGCCGTGTCCGCACTTCAACAATGGTCGAGGATGCTGCAATCGCCTGGCCTAGCGTGGTCACATCCAGATCTTCCAGCAGCGCCAGCATGCGGACAAAGATTCCGGCAGTCACCAAGGCATCGCCCAAGGCGGTATGCCGGGCTAGCACCCGCACGCCAAACCGTTCAGCAATGGCGTCTAGATTGTGCGCCATACTCTGGTCATCCAGGAATACCGATAACAGCAAAGTATCAAGCACCGGGTTATTGAAAATAACGCTGCTTTCCGCCTCCTTCAGCTTGAGAAACTTGAGATCAAACGCTGCGTTATGGGCGACGAGCACCGCATCGCCAACGAATTGCTGGAACTGCGGCAGCACCAGATGCACCGGCGGCTTGCCCTGCACCATCTCGTCAGTGATGCCATGAAAGCGTGTGGATGCCTTGGGAATAGGGCGTCCGGGGTTTACTTGCAGGTCAAAGGTTTCACCGGTGAGAATGCGGCCGTTGACGATGCGCACCCCGGCAATGGAGACGATTTCGTCACCCTCGGATGGCTTGAGGCCCGTTGTTTCTAGATCAAATACGACGTAATTCAGTGACTTGAGAGGTCTCTCGGCGAGGTCGCCGCCCGGCACTGGCTGTTGCAGCAGGCTGAAGTCATAAAACTCCGGGCGTGGCGGTAATTCGCTGGCGGTGTGTGCGCTACGCGCCGCTGGCATGGGTACGCGTACTCGGGCCAGTCCCTCCCCGCAGCGGTCGCTCCAGATCTCGCTCTTGTGGTGGTCCAGCACATCACGCACCGTTAGACCGCCGGGCGCGCCTGGCAGCACGGCATCCAATCCGTCGTCAAGAACGCTCGATGGTAGCGGCTCGCCATGCCAAATGATATCGATATAGACCACTTGACGTGGCCCAGCCTCAGCCCCGATATCGAAGTCCTTGATGCCATTATGGGCGCTGATTCGCCGGATCAGGTATTCATTCAGCGAGATAATAGAGTGGCTGTCGCCATGCAGCCATTGCGGCAGGTGAACCACAGTAACCGCGATGTCCGAGGTTTCTTTCAACCGCTGCGCCACCATTTCCAGCAGCGTAGCCGATAAATCATCGGTCATTGGCCAGTAACCGGTAATGACGTCGCGGTACTCGCGGCACAGTCGATTCACGGTCTCACTCAGGGCAGTGCTTTCCTTGAAAACGACCTCATCGAACGTGCGATGGGCGGCGATGTCCATGTCAGGATTGCCGGCCTGCATCTCCGCCGCCGCGCGCAGGTTGGCGACGGGTGCTCGTAAGCCTTCGGTTGCTTCGCGCAATAAACGGTCGCGTTTGCCTAGCGCCGCTAGCTCCTCAGTGATATCGTTGAAAGTCACTACATAACCGGTGGGCAATTCTTCAGTGCCCAGGATCAAGGTCATCTGCGCATGCAGGGTATGTAGACCATCTGTGGTCGCGCACACCAAGCGGGTCGTGATTCCCATAGGGTGATGATGGTGCCGGCCCTCGGCGACCCGTAAGCGCAGGCGGCGAAAGGCGTTAGAAATGGGTTCACGGGTGACGACGGTAAACAATGACCGGCCTAAACCCAATTCACCAGTGACATGCAGGATTTTCAAAGCCAATTGGTTGTAGAGCAATACCTGATTATTCAGGTTGCACACCACCACACCTTCCTGCAAATCCCGCAGAATAGCCTCCAGGCGATTTTTCTGTTCTTCGACCCGGACAGTAGCGGTCGTCATCGCTTGCAACAGATCGCGGTGGTGGGTAGCCAAGCGCCGGGTCAGTTCGCTAACCGCTTGGAATAGCGGATTGAGCTGGTTTGGTCCTGCATATTGGATTTCATGATCAGGGTTGGTGCGCAGAGTGGTTAACAGATTGCGCGTCAGGCTGGTGAGTGGTGCGGCAATGCTCTGATCGAAAAACAGCCAAGCGGCAGCGATCACCGCTATCAGGAAAAATCCCGAGACTGCCCCATAATGCATGACATAGCCCCAAGGATCGAAAGTAGCCGGATTGGCTAACTCGCCGCGCCGGACCATTTCGGCTAACGCCAGCCCGAGCGATGCCAGCACGGCTGCCAGTGCCGTAACCGTGATGGCAATAAAGACCAGTGCAAAAATAAACCTTGATTTCATAAGATAATCGTTGCTGACTCTGAAGCAGTGTGATCGTAATGCTCTATCAGCAATGCCAAGGATGCCTTAGCAGTCACTTAAGAGACGATGAAGGGAGAATCCTAGAAAAGTTGTGCCGTAAATTCATAGTGAATTTGGTTGCGCAGCGTGTTAATCGACCGGAAGGCATCAAGCAACAGCCAACGTTGCCGTTTGCTCAGGGTTTTTAAATCCACGTAATAGTTGATGCGACGGCTCGCATTAAAATCCACAATCTGTTTTTTAAGCAAAATCTCGGTCAATAATGAAAAGGCGGCTGAGAGATTTTCGTACTCGTTAGCGCTAAAAATGCCTGCCTCTCTGAGTGCATAAATGCGCTCCAGCGTCGAAGTTTTCTGGATACCCTCGCGTAGCGCCAATAATCGAATGGCGCCTATCAATGGAATGGTTCCGGTGTATTTCAGGTCGATTTGGCCACGATGATCGCGATCAGCCTTCTCAGTGATAAAGCCGCCGAGGAAGCCGAGAGCGACATTATGCTTGGTTTTTTCCAAGAACATTTGTTTGAGGAAAAAGGGATTTTTGCGCGTCAACTGGGAAACGGCCTCACGCAATTCGACCGCAAGTTTGTTGTTACCCCAAACTGGCTGGAAATCAAAGAAAATGTCCGAAAGACGGATCGCAATAAAATTGCTTTTCTGGCCCCATCGTGAGATTTGCTCGATCCATTGACGCAGTGTTTTCCGCCATAATGGATTCATGGCCATGCAGTGACCATTGCAATAGGGAAAGCCAACGTCATTTAGAATCCGGCATAATCGTTCAGCTAACTCAATGTAGAAGGTGTCGATTCGTGTATGTTCGCTATCGGGATAATCGGCGATGATGAAGCCGTTATCCTGATCAGGGAACAGGAAGTTCTCGCCACGCCCGCTGGAACCCATGACAATAGCTGCGGCTGTTACCGGCGGATCGCCCCAACCTTCCGTCGTCATCAGCCTCAATACCATCTCAATGATACGGCGATAAATATCATTGTTGATGCGGGTGAGTAGTTGTTGAATCTCTGGGGCAGGCACATTGTCAGCGAACAACGCTTGAGCGAGTTCGATCTGTGCTGCTTTCACTTCTTTCAATCCCTCAACTGTTCCTTCATGACTTAGCTGCTCGATCTGATGCATCAGGCCGTGCGAGGCGGCTGTTAACACATCCTGTCGATACAGGATGCCGACAAGCCGGCCTTGATTATTGACGACAGGTAGTTGCTGCAGATCGTAGCGAAGCAATGTCGCAATGGCATGATAAAGCAACTGCTGGTGCTGAACAGTCACAACCGGTTCGGTCATCACGGTTTCCACGGGCGTATCCGGTGGCGCACGGTAGGTAATACGGCGGGTGACGTCCTGTTCGGTGAGAATTCCTATTGGGCGTCCGATATCATCTTCGATGAGTGCACAGGATGTACGTTTGGAGGTCATCTGTCTAATGATCTCGATACATCGAGCACCAGATTTTGCTATCACCCATTTATTGGTGCGCATGAAATCGCGAACCGGCAAGCTGAAAAAAGCAGTTCGTGGAATATCTGTATTTGAGGGTAATTGTATTGCCATAAAATTTTATCAAATGTAATTTTTATATAACAAATTGGTACATAAATTGTCCAAATTGTAATAATTAATTATTTTAGCGTGTTGCAATTTTAGTATTTACGGTAAATATTAAGGTTAATCACCGGAAAAT
>DDST01000195.1:614-17091 GCA_002343485.1 Proteobacteria bacterium UBA2383 | reverse complement strand
CAGACCGGACTGTGGGCGCGCTACAATCCAGAGGAACTGGCCACACCCGAAGCATTCCAACGCGATCCAAAATTGGTCTGGGAATGGTATGCCTGGCGGCAAGCGCGCGTGCGTCAAGCCAAGCCTAATCCTGGCCATCTGGCTCTGGTGGATATAGAACGTCACGCTGGCGAATTCTCTCTGATCACCCAGAATGTTGATGGTTTGCACCGGCGGGCGGGTAGTCATCAGGTGCTGGAACTGCATGGCAACCTGTTCCGCGCCAAATGTTTTAACGAAGATCGTCCTGTGGAAAACTGGCCGGACAGTGACGACATTCCACCCCGCTGCCCGCGTTGTGGCGGGCTGCTGCGGCCAGACGTCGTCTGGTTCGGAGAGAGTTTACCCGTAGCGGTGCTGCGCGCAGCGGAGCAGGCAGCTGCAAACGCCAACGTCTTTCTCAGTATCGGCACCTCGTCACTCGTCTATCCTGCTGCCGATCTACCGTTTATTGCTCTCAAATCTGGAGCCGCCGTGGTGGAAATCAACCCCCAGCCGACGCCACTCAGCCCCCATGCGACGTTCAGCTTGAATGGGGCATCCGGCATCATTCTGCCGGCGCTTGCCGCGCAGACATGGGGAGAGATGGGACATCACTAATCACTCGCCATTCACTCACCGCTGACCACCGCCCATATGCGCATCTTCCCATCACCGCCCGGCCAGCTGACGCTCGCCGATGGCACTACGCTCGCCTACCATCGCAGTCTGGGCGCTACCCCTGGTGTGGTTTTCCTGGGTGGATTCACCTCGGACATGACTGGAATCAAAGCCACTACGCTGGAACGCTGGTGCCAAGGCCATGGTCAAGCGTTTGTACGCTTCGACTACTCCGGTCACGGCGCATCCAGTGGTCAGTTCGCCGATGGCACCATCGGTTGTTGGGCCGATCAAGCATTGACTGTGCTGGATCAGTTAACCGAAGGCCCGCAGATCCTCGTTGGCTCCTCGATGGGGGCATGGATCATGCTGTTGATAGCATTGAAGCGGCCAGAACGCATCACTGGACTATTGGGCCTAGCCTGCGCGGCAGATTTCACTGAATACCTGCTATGGGAACGGCTAGATGAATCATTACGGGAGCGCTTGCGGCGTGAACGGGTTATTAGTCTGCCCTCACTCTATGGCGAACCCTACATCATCGCCATGAATCTGATTAAAGAAGCAGCTCACCATCGGTTGCTAGACCGAACCGAGTTACCCATCTCCTGCCCGGTACGGCTCATTCACGGCATGGGCGACACCGACGTGCCATGGCAGACCAGCCTGCAGGTCGCGGAAAAGCTCAATAGCCCTGATGTCCGGCTGATCTTAGTCAAAGATGGGGAGCATACCCTGTCACGGGAAAAAGATTTGCGGCTGCTAACACGCCTGCTAGGGGAATTGTTGGAATAGCATGCCGAGAGTACGCGACGATGTCTGAACACCTTCCCCCCACCGGCCCCATTATTCTTGGTATGACTGGGGCTTCTGGCGCCAGTTACGGTCTGCGGCTACTGCATTGCCTGTTGGAGGCAGGCCGCCCCGTGCAATTCCTGCTGAGCAAAGCTGCTCAGATCGTCATCCACATGGAAACCGATTTACACTTACCTGGACGCCCACGCGATATCCGGCAAAAACTGATTGCACATTATCGCTGTGATCCTGGACAACTCCAAGTTTACGGCCAGGACGAATGGACCGCGCCACCGGCCAGTGGCTCAGCGCGGGCGCATGCCATGGTGGTTTGTCCCTGCACCACCGGCGCATTGGCCGCCATTGCGAATGGCAATAGCGACAATCTACTGGAACGAGCCGCTGATGTCACACTCAAAGAAGGGCGAAAACTGATTTTGGCTGTGCGGGAAACTCCACTGTCGATTATTCATCTGGAAAATATGCTACGGCTAGCCCGCGCGGGCGCAATCATTTTGCCGGCCAGCCCCGGCTTTTACTACCGGCCTGCTTCCTCGGCAGAACTGGTGGATTTCATTGTGGCCAGAATTCTTGATCAGCTAGATATAGCGCATACGCTGTTGCCGCGCTGGGGCGAGGAAGAACCGGATCCGAGGTAACCAAGCCGTGAATGCCATCCAGGAACTGCCGCTCTTTCCACTCAACACGGTCTTATTTCCCGGCGGCGTTCTGCCCCTGCGGATTTTCGAGACCCGCTATCTAGACATGGTGAGCGCTTGTTTGCGAAGCGATACCGGGTTTGGCGTTGTCACGATTCACCAAGGGAATGAAACAGGTGGCCAGCCGGTCAGTATTCATCCGATTGGCACCTTGGCGCGCATCGTCGATTTTGACCCGCTGGATGACGGTTTGCTCGGGATCACTTGTTTAGGCGTACAACGGTTACGCGTCGTGGGCCATCGAGTTCAATCGGACCAGCTGTTATCCGGTCAGGTCCAGTGGCTACCGGATGACCCGCAACAATCACCTCTGCCAGCTCACGAGCCGTTGATTCGCGTCTTGCGCGATTTGCTGGAAAATGAAGAACAGGTGCCCTATAGCCGGTTTTTGGTCCCTAACTGGAAAGATGCTGCCTGGGTCGGCAACCGGTTGGCGGAATTGCTGCTACTGCCGTTGCCAATCCGCCAAGGGTTACTGGAGATGACCGATCCCCGGCAACGGCTGGATATTCTGCTGGCCATTTTTCAGGAACAGCGCACGGCCTGAAACCCGCCATTCCCGTGGCTACCGGATGCCCGCATTCCGGCGTCTACGCTGTAACCGCTAACTGCGCCTTTAAACTTAGTCTTTCCTATCCCATCCACGGCCCCAGTTTGATCGACGGGATCAGCACGAATAGCTAATATTATTCCAATTCCCTCCCAAAAACCCGAACCCAGGCCAGGAAAATATCATGCCCGAAGAACTCACTTTGACTCCAGCCGCTGATGCCGCCTCCACAACAAGCCGGCCCAGCTTGTTAAGGCGGCTGTTCCGCCTCAGGGATGTTGGTTTTTATCTAATGATCGCTTTGGCGTGGTTCGGCGCCGTCTACACCGACACTGACGCGCACGCCAGCCGCTGGTACTGGTATGGACTCATCCCGATCTTTGGACTGATTTGCATCATTACCCAATGGCCACACGTCGAAACGGCTAAGGCTCGCGCCCTATTGGTCTTTCAGCAATTCTTACACTGGGGGGGATTGTTACTGTTGATGCAACTGGTCTTCATTGCCACCACACAAGGCTTTATGGATACCCTTGACGATCGCCAAGCCAGCTTCCTTTTGATGCTCAATGTCACCTTGACCACTTTTCTGGCCGGTATCTATTTCAACTGGCGATTGTGCATTGTCGCCCTCTTTCTTGGGGCCGGCGCGGTCTTCATGGTGCTGATGCAAAACATCGCCCCGATGCTGGTCTACGCTGGCATAGCAGCTATCGTCATTTACTTGCTCTGGAGCTGGCTCTATAGCCGCTGGCAGGCGCGGCAAGCCGTTGAATGATGGTTTCAGGATATACGCCACGCCTATGGCTTATAAAATATCCCCAGCAAAAACTGCTTTGACCCACCCACCCTGTTTATTGACTCCCAATGCTCTCTGGAGAAACCGATGTTGATCCTTCAACGCTCAATGAAAGCCCTGTTTTCGATTGGCTTGGCCGTCAGCTTGGTAAGCTGGACTCCAGCCTATGCGGCTGAACCTGCTGTCCCCCCAGCCAGTGCCAAACCGGTCAAGGAACTTCCATTTCCCGGCGGTAAAGAATGGCCGACCGCCACCGAGCGGGAAAAAATGGCCTATCTGCTCGGCATATTGGACATGGCGATGATCGAATACCAGTTGACTGGCCCCAATCCCAAACACCGCTCCGCTGTCGAAAACCTGGTCGAATCCCTGGACGGTGTCACTCTGCGGCAGATTATGGAAACCGTAGACGCTTACTACCAAGCCAACCCTGACCAGCAGCAACGACCAATTTTTGAAGTGATCTGGTTTGAAATGGTCCAACCCAAGATTGCTGCCTCCAAAACAAAATAAGGATCAACTCTATGAAAAAAATAGGTTATCTACTAACAATCCCCGCACTCGCCCTCAGCGTAGGCTGCACTAACATGACACCTACCGAACAAGGCACCCTCAGTGGCGCGGCGATGGGTGCGGCAGGCGGTGCCATTATCGGTGGTTTAACCGGCGGCGATGCCGGCGTTGGCGCTATCATTGGCGGCGCGGCGGGCGCAGTAGTGGGCAATATCTATGGCCGGGACCAGGAAGATAAGCAAAAGCAGAGACGGCAACGCAACCGTAATTAGCGTTTACGCAAATCACCCCCCCTTAGGATAAAGAGGGGTGATTGCTTAACACCAGCGCTTGATGTAAAGGCTCATGAACCGTTTTACTCAGAAACCGGAGCTGCGTCGAGATCGCGGCGCAACTCCGTAGCAGCATCCTGCAATTTACCAAACAGCCGTTTGACACCGGCACAATCATAATCCGGGTATGGCCACTTGAAGTAACCGCCGCAATGGTGAAGAAATTCGCAGTTCCGGCATTGCTCATGAGCCGCCAGCACCTGCTCCATCCAGATATCCAGACCGGCGTTCGTCTCCAAGAAGGTCGTATTGACCCCAGCCAGCCGCCCGTACAGCGATCCTTTACCGTCATCAGCCACATACCGTAACCATTGGGGATTCTCGTCGAGAACAACCCACAACGACACCGGCGCTTGGTGGTAGAAACTCAGCAGTATGCTCTGAAAATACTCGATAGGCTGAGCGACCGTGGATTGATGCAAATAAAACTCCAGCACTGCCTCCAGTTCTTCAATCAATACAGGGCTGGGCTGCCCCATATCCAACCGCACCGGAAAATCCAGCGCAACGGCCGTTTTAACCGCTTTGTAGAAACCAGATCGAACCGGTATGACCACCCGCACTGGATGTTGGTCCAGCAGCGGGGTATGGCGATACAAGAGAGGAAACTCGGCCGCCGGATCGGCCATGACCAGTTCCACAGGTAAGCCTGGCATCCAAGCATTCAAAGGTTCGGAATCCGCTTGCAGGGATAGGAGTTGTACTGCCACGACCCGTTCAGGAGCTTGCGTGATTGAAGCGGCGGGAAGCGCCGCCGGTTCGCAAGTACGGACAATGATCTGTTCTGTCGAACCGGACGGCAAGCAATGCAAGGGGAGATTATAGATCCATTCGTTCATTAGAACCCTTTAGCGATTGACCCAACTGCCATTAGAACCCTTTAGCGATTGACCCAACTGCCACCCCAGCCGGGGCCATTGTACCAGCCAGGCCGGTTATACCAGCCCGGCGCGTTGTACCAGCTCGGCCGCCGGTTGTACCAGCCACCCGGCCGCCGGTTGTACCAGCCTGGCCCCCAACCCCAACCACCTCCTCGAAAATTCACCCAACTGCCGTTACCACCGCCGCGGTTGGCCCAACCCACGGCTTCAGCATCCCGCCCGGGTGCCAGCAAGCCACCCAATAACACACCACCGATCACGGCTTTCGACCACTTGCCCAGACCCACCAGAAAATTTCGGCGTTCGTGCTGTTCCAATTCCACCGTTTCGGTATGATCCGGTAGAGATTCATGCTGTTGAGCAGTCATGACTGTCTCCTTAGGTTATCTCGAAATTGCTATTAGAATTTGGCATACACTGTCTGAAATTTCGCTGAATACCCCATTAAACTATAGCCCACCGCGGTTGCTTCCCATGCTTAGCTCACGGTTTTTCCATCATCCACTGGCCTGGATACTCATTCTATTAATGTTTCTCAGCAGCATATCAATGCCAAACACGGCCTTGACCGCTGCAGCAACCCAGGACCGCCTCCGCATCGGGCTAGTGCTGGGCGGAGGCGGCGCCCGCGGCATAGCTCATATCGGGGTTCTCAAAGCCCTTGAAGAAATGCAAATCCCAGTTGATTGCATCGCCGGCACCAGCATGGGTTCGATCATCGGCGGGCTGTATGCGTCCGGAATGACGCCCAAAGACATGGAGCAAACATTATCCCAGATCAACTGGCCGGAGGTCTTTAAAGATGGCCCGCCGCGCGCCGATCTGCCGTTTCGCACCAAACAAGAGCAACGGGTGCTGCTCAACGCAGAAGTCGGCATCAATACGGAAGGGGCCCGGCTACCCAAGGGTTTGCTTGAAGGCCAGAATTTGCTGCTACTGCTTGAAGAACTGTCATTACCGGCAGCAAGTACTCATAATTTTGACCAACTGCGTATTCCTTACCGGGCCGTGGCAACCGATCTCGCTACAGGGGAGCCAGTAGTGCTGGATTCTGGTGAGCTGGCCAAGGCCATGCGTGCCAGTATGTCCATTCCCAGCGCCCTAGCGCCGGTTGAATTGAAGGGTAAAGTGCTGGTCGACGGCGGTGTTTCAAACAACCTGCCTATAGACGTAGCCCGGAGGCTCTGCCATCCAGATGTCATCATCGCCGTGGACGTGGGTGCGCCATTAGCATCAGCCAGCGAATTAACCTCGGTGCTGTCGGTCACTAATCAGCTCACTACGATCCTGACCGTACGCAACGTCCTAGAACAAATCAAGACACTGGGGAAAAAGGATATTCTGATTACACCGAACCTTCAGGATGTGTCCAGCATCGATTTCGACCGCTCTCAAGACGCTATTCGATTCGGCTATATCGCCGCCCAAAGTAATAAAAGCCATCTAAGCCAGCTGTCTGTTTCCCCGGCGATCTATCAGAACTATCTCGCCTCCCTGCCACCAATACCAGGCTCTGAACAGCCGGTCATCGACTTTATCCGGATTAATAACGGCTCTCGATTATCCGATCAGGTGCTCGAGCAGCAACTAAAAATCAAACCAGGCGACCGCCTTGACCCGCAAAGGCTTAATCGTAACCTGAATGAAATTTATGGCATGGGTAACTTCCAGCAGGTCAACTACACACTGGTCAAAGAGAATGGCCAGACCGGCCTGGTCGTTGAAGCCACACCCAAGTATATCGGCGTTGACACATTACAATTTGGACTGTTTCTCGGCGCCAACCTCAAAGGCGACTCGGTATTCGATATCAGCGCCGCCTATACGATGTCGGAACTCAACACGCTAGGTGGCCAATGGCGCAATTTTGTGCAATTGGGCAGCAACATCATGCTTTTGAGCGATTTCTACCAGCCACTGGATGCTGACCAGACATATTTCATCGACCCCTATCTGGGTTACGAGCAATATAACCTAGAATTATTCAGTAATTCCTATGGGCAGGGCGCTGGTTTTCGCGTTTATCAAAGTAAAATCGGGGTGGATATCGGTCGCAACCTAGAACAATGGGGACGTTTGTCACTCGGGTTATACTATCATAGCGGCCACAATGACCTGCGTCTCGGCCAGCCCTCCAACTATGAGGGCCGCTTCGACGAGGCTGGTTATTCACTGCGCTGGCAAGCAGATACCCTGGACAACATCAACTTCCCCAACTCAGGCTATGTCGGTGCTTTGACCTTCCGTGATTCACTCACCACGCTGGGCGCTGACCAGGATCTCCAAACTCTGAGCCTTGACTATGCTTATGCCTATACTTGGGGTAAATATTCGATCATTCCACGTGTCCGGCTGGCCGGCAAGCTATCCGGTGAGATGGGCATTCAGGATCTGTTCCTGCTGGGTGGTTTTCTGAATTTATCGGGGTATCAGCCCAACCAGCTCTCAGGCCAGTACGCTGCTCTCGGTGAACTGATTTACATGTACCGGCTGGACAGCGCCTCGGCGGCATTTACCATCCCGATCTATGCAGGAGGATCACTAGAGATCGGCGGTGTTTGGGACAAGTACCGTGATATTGACTTCAATTCGCTGATCGCGGCGGGCAGCTTGTTCTTAGGTGTAGATACTCCACTCGGCCCCTTCTACTTTGCGGGCGGCTATGCCGAAGGTGGCAATGCTTCCATGTACATGTTGTTGGGCAAGGTGTTCTGAGTTTCCTTGCGATAGCCTGCATGATTCAGCCAGATTTCAGCTTGCGCTTGCAAAATAACACTGTTATGTCATGATTATCAATATTGGGCTTTTTTAGTCGCAATTTCATAAGAGGCTGAAAATGATGAATAAGAAATTATTTGGCATCGGTCTAGCAAGTCTCGTAGGCCTGGGGTTTCTGACAGCAGCCAGTGCATCAGACCCAAAGCCGGAAGATGCCGCGAAATACCGGCAGTCGGTCTACACGATTATCGGCTGGAATTTCAAACCTATCGGTGCCATGGTGAAGGGTGAAATCCCATTTGATGCTGCCGCCGTTGCCCGCCACGCCCAATATGTCGAATTGATGAGCAAAGCAGCGCTAGAGGGCTTTCCCAAAGGTTCAGGACCGGATGCGGTGAAACATACCGAAGCCAAACCGGAAATCTGGACGAACTGGGATAAGTTCGAAACGGCCATGAGTAATTTCGAAGAGGAAGCGGCTAAACTAACCGAGGCCGCTAAAGGCGGGGATGAAGGTGCCATCAAGGCGCAGTTTGGCAAGACGGCTGAAACCTGCAAGGCGTGTCACAAGGAATTCCGCAAGGATTAAACATTACCTGGACAAGGTGATTGCGGAGTCCGGAGTGCAGAGCAAAAAAGGCCATGTCGCGACATGGCCTTTTGCATTCCGGCTGTTGCTCAGCGAATAAGCAGCCCGACAGCGAGTATCGCAACCGCCAGCACTGCTAGCCCTAACCAAGGACTTACCATATGCGGAACTCGATCTACTTGCTCCAGGGGCAAGTGTTTGCGCCCGCTGAGCATGGGATGGATCAGGTTTTCCCGCTTGACCAGTAGATAGAACAAGACAGCGGTAATATGAACGGCAATCACCACCAACAGTAGATTGAAATTGAACCGGTGGATCGCCGTCAACCAATCGCTGGTATCCTTCGACACCCAGGCATAAAGCGGCCCTTCGATCAAAATATCGTCGTTAGCGAACAGCCCCGTTCCAGCTTGGACCAGCAGCAAGATCAACATCGCAACAATCGACCAGCCGCCCATCGGATTGTGTCCGAGATAGAGCGGCGTTTCACCACGCAGCAGAGCCTTGACATAGCCCAAGGCCGCAACTGGCCCACGCACAAAATCGCTGAAACGCACGGTATCGCTACCTACAAATCCCCAGATCAGACGAAACAACACCAGCGTCAACACCGCGTAACCACCCCAGATGTGATAATCCATGGTGCTGCTTTGTTCAGCGGTCCACCACTGAGCGATCATCAATCCAGCCAAGACCCAATGAAATAACCGGGTCGGCAGATCCCAGACTGGGACAGTTTGCAGGATTTCGGTTTTTTCAGTCATTTAAACACCCTCAATCAGCATTAGTTGCAATTATGATGCTTAGAAACACTGTCTATTTTTTCCCTTGGAGCAAAAATGATAATGATTCGCAATCATTCAATATTCCCCTTGACCTGGAATTGCAGCTTAGGTTAAGTTGAAAAATATGAGATACAAACAATTCCCCGAACGGTTCGAACTGCGACTGAGTGACCCGGCCTCCTGAATGGAGCGCCGGGGCTTACTGTTGCAGGCCATTACGAGAACCGTTTGCGAGGATTGCTCCCATGTCTGACCCCTGCCGATTTCGCATCACCTTTTTTAGCGTTTCCAGCCACGCTTATCATTCTATCTTCGCATTTGTCCTCTCTTTGGCTCTACTGCGACTAAGTCGCGGCCGCCGGGCCTAGCGGCGGCCCGGTGGCCGTATCGCGCCGCATTGCGTTGTACTGCATCACTGACTTGACCCCTCACCCTGATGCCGCTTTAGCGGAGAAAGGGGACTGAATGTTGACCGAGTAGAGAGGAATTGCTGATATGAACATTGACGCCACCCATAAATACCGCCCCTTCCCGCCTGTCCAGTTGCCGGACCGGCAATGGCCTTCGCGGGTACTCACCCAAGCACCGGTCTGGTGCAGCTCGGACCTGCGGGACGGTAACCAGGCGCTGATCGAGCCAATGGACCGCGAACGCAAGCTCCGCTTCTTTGAGCTGCTGATCCGTATGGGTTTCAAGCAAATTGAGGTGGCGTTTCCTTCGGCTTCGCAGACCGACTTCGACTTTGTGCGGGATCTGATCGAGAGCAAACGCATACCGGACGACGTAGCTATCCAAGTACTTACCCAGTCTCGCGAGGAATTGATTCGTCGCACTTTCGATAGTTTGCGCGGTGCCAAACGCGCAATTCCGCATCTCTACAACGCAACCGCGCCGATATTTCGCGAGGTAGTGTTTGGCCTCGACCGTGCTGGCTTGATCGAACTGGCCCGCAATGGCGCCCGGCTGTTCACTGAATGCGCTGCCGGACAGCCAGACACCGAATGGCAGTTTGAGTATTCACCGGAAACATTTTGCTTTACCGAACTGGACTTTGCTCTGGAAGTCTGTGAGGCCGTTCTCGACATCTGGCAACCAACGCCAGAACGCAAGGTGATTCTCAATCTGCCGGCAACCGTCGAAGTCGCGACGCCCAACGTCTACGCTGATCAGATCGAGTGGTTCTGCCGCCATCTTTCACGCCGAGACGCCGTCATCATTAGCGTCCATCCCCACAATGACCGGGGCACCGCCGTAGCCGCTGCCGAGCTCGCGATGATGGCGGGAGCTGACCGGGTCGAGGGTTGTTTATTCGGCAATGGTGAGCGCACCGGTAACGTCGACCTGATCACACTGGCGCTGAATCTCCACAGTCAAGGGATCAACTCTGGCCTGGATTTTCTGGTAATGGACGAAATTGTCCGTACCACGGAATATTGCAACCAAATAGCAGTGCATCCACGGCATCCCTACGCCGGTGACCTGGTCTTCACCGCTTTTTCTGGTTCGCACCAAGACGCGATCAAGAAAGGTTTCGCCGCCCAGGAACAGCGTTGGGCGGCCGGTGATTCACGCTGGGAGGTACCTTACCTGCCGATTGACCCCGCCGATGTAGGTCGCAGCTACGAAGCAGTGATCCGGGTCAATAGCCAATCCGGCAAGGGTGGCATTGCCTATCTGCTGGAGAAAGATTACGGGTTGCGGATGCCACGCCGCTTGCAGATCGAGTTCAGCAAAATGGTGCAAGCCACAGCCGATGCGACGGGCAAAGAATTGACCTCGGCAGCTATTTGGGCGGCATTTCAGGCCGAATATCTGCAACCAGACGAGCCGTTTCATTTTGTTGAATACCGCACTGCGCCTGATGGTCATGCGAGCAGCACTCACAAGCTGACAGCGACGATACGCGAGCATGGACGGGAGCGCTTACTGTCAGGCAAAGGCAATGGCCCAATTGACGCCTTCATTGATGCATTGAACCGGCACTTCGGTTTGAATGTTCGGATCGTCGACTACCATGAGCATGCCATCGGCGCGGGCGCTAATGCCACAGCAGTATCCTACGTCGAGGTGCGCATGGATAGCGATCCGGCCTCGCTGTTTGGGGTGGGTATTGACAGTAACATCGTCACCGCCTCGTTGAACGCAGTAATCAGTGCAGTCAACCGGGCGCTGCGTCAGCCGATGGATGAAGGAGAAGAGATGCGGCGGGTCGTGGGATTAGACGGCTAAGGCCGGCTAAAGCGACTGTCTATATCACAGTCCGTGATGCAGGAACCCGTAAACAGGGCTCCTGCATTCTGGAATTCGAATCACCGCCGCACCCCTAACTCGCTGATCCAGGCGCTGATCAATCGCGCTGGCGTAATGTCGAAATAGACATTGCGCACGGTCATCCCTGGCCTTTCTGGCGCTCCGAGTTCATCCGCGGCCATTTCCTCCAATTCCGGCAACGGTTCTCCGGTCTGGCGCCACTTGAAGCTTTCGCAACAGACGTAAAAAGGTATGCCCTGATCGTGCGCCGCCAACGCCAACGGATAAGTGCCTACCTTATTCACCACCGCGCCATCGGCCCGCACACTGTCAGCGCCAACTAGCACAGCGTCGGCATCAGCAGCAAACAGGCCCATTTGAGCATCGGTGATATAAACTACCGGTATTCCCCAATTCGACAGCTTCTCCGCTAACAACCGCCCCTCTGCCAAAGGCCGGGATTCGGTAGCGATAACGTGCAAGCCTTGATCTCGCAACAACCGGCAAACCTGCAATACTGTCGAACTGAGGCTATGGGTCATTATGGTTCGCCCAGGACCCAGAAATTGGGCAGCGTGGGCAGCGCAGCCGGCCACGGCTTCNNGCGAAGCGGCGATCAATGCCTCGGCTTGCTGAGCCGCCGACACTCGCGCCGTAGCCACATCCAGGGTGACATCAAGCGCCAGCTCTTCGCGCCAGCGATGCAACAGATTTTTTAAAGGAGCCATGCTCGGCCGGGTCTTGGCCAGCTCCCAAGCCAGGGTTTTTAACTGCTCCCGCAATACCACGGCATCCTGAGCTGGCACGGTCCGCGCGGCTTCTGCCAGGATAGCTAGACAACGGCGGGCCAATTCGCTAGCGCCATGTTGACGGTCATCGCGAATTTTTGTGATTTCAAGGTTGAATTGTGCAAGGCTCATTAGTCAAAATTCACTGAGAATCTATAAAAAATGAGTCGTCGCCCGGTCACTCCCATCAAGCAATGACTCACCCCTACCCACCCGCAGCAGGAGATCGAGCATGAGCGATGTTGATCCCATCATTGGTAGCTGGTATCGCAATCAAGAAACGGGTAACGACTTCGAGGTGGTCGCCCTCGATGAAGACGCCCAAACGGTCGAAATCCAGTACTTCGACGGCGAACTGGAAGAACTGGATCTCGATGCCTGGTATGAACTGCCCATTGATCCGATTGAAGCCCCGGAAGACTGGTCCGGCCCCTTCGATGAAATGGAAGCAGACGACTTAGGCTACGAGGAGGACGAATTCAGCAATGAGGACGACCTGCTCGCCGACCGGGATGAATGATAAACCCCCTCTGCAAGAACTTCTGGATAGGGTGAAAGAATGGCTCAACAGAGCGAAACTCCACACTGATTTATTTCTGCCGTGCCCGGGCAAATGCTTCAGCGAAAGCATTCGGGCGCGCTTCGGGGGATTGCTGACGGTCACCCGGCAATGGCTGGCGCGGTCCCCGTTTTTCCCGATCCTGCCGGGAGGCAGGACGTTGGGTATTCTCCGCCTTTCGCGCGGGTGTACCCGTGACCGGTTCACTCAGCCGCATGGTCAAGGCAATCCGTTGCCGCTTCAGGTCAACTTCCAGCACTTTGACCTTAACCACTTGACCGGCCTTGACCACCTCGCGAGGGTCTTTGACAAACCGGTCGGCCAGCGCCGAGATATGCACCAGCCCATCCTGATGAACGCCGATATCGACAAAGGCGCCAAAATTGGCAACATTGGTGACCACCCCCTCCAATACCACTCCTGGCTGTAGATCCGCTGGTTTTTCCACGCCGTCTTTAAATACAGCGGTTTTGAATTCCGGACGGGGGTCGCGGCCTGGCTTTTCCAGTTCCGCCAGAATATCGCGCACGGTCGGCACGCCAAACCGCTCATCGGTGAAACGGGCCGGCTCCAGCGCCTTTAGAAATGCCGCATTGCCTAATACCTCGTGCAATCCGCGTCCGCTGGCGGCCAAGATACGCTTGACCAAGGGATAAGCTTCCGGGTGGACCGCGGAACGGTCCAATGGGTTGTCGCCGTTGAGGATACGCAGAAATCCAGCGGCCTGCTCGAAGGTCTTGTCGCCCAGCCGGGAAATCTTGAGCAACTGCTCACGGTGGCGGAAGGGGCCATGGGCGTCGCGAAACTCGACAATATTGCGGGCCAGGGTCGCATTTAGCCCGGCGACCCGCGCTAACAACGGTGCTGAAGCGGTGTTCACATCGACTCCAACCGCATTCACGCAGTCTTCGACCACCGTATCCAACGTCCGCGCCAGGCGAGCTTGACTGACATCATGCTGATATTGGCCGACTCCAATCGCCTTAGGTTCGATTTTGACCAGCTCGGCCAACGGGTCTTGCAAGCGGCGGGCGATGGATACGGCGCCACGCAACGACACATCGACGCCGGGAAATTCCCGCGCTGCTAATTCCGAGGCAGAATAAACGGATGCGCCGGCTTCCGATACCACCAGTTTTTGCAAGCGCAATTCAGGATAGCGCTTGATCAAATCTATCGCCAGCCGGTCGGTCTCGCGGGAGGCTGTACCGTTGCCAATGCTAATCAGCTCAACTTTGTGCTGGCGGCACAGTTCAGCGAGAATCTGCAGACTCGCATCCCATTGGTTGCGTGGGACATGAGGATAAATGGTTCCGGTGTTCACTAGCTTGCCAGTCGCATCCACCACCGCTACTTTGACCCCCGTGCGTAATCCGGGGTCCAAGCCCAATGTAGGGCGGGCGCCCGCGGGCGCCGCCAGCAGCAGATCGCGTAAATTGCTGGCGAATACCCGGATCGCTTCCTCTTCAGCCGCTTCACGCAAGCGTTGTTTGAGCTCGGTGTCAAAATGTGGCAGCAGTTTGATTTTCCAGGCCCAGCGAACAGTTTCCCGCAGCCAGGCATCAGCAGGCCGGCCAACATCACGGATATCAAACTGGGCGGCAACCCGCCGCTCGCCGGGATCAGGGCCGGGCACCGCCGGATCACCGATTTCCAACGCCAGTTGCAACACCCCTTCATTACGGCCCCGGAACAGTGCCAAGGCGCGATGTGAGGGAATCTTTTGCAGTGCTTCCCGGTAATCGAAATAATCGCGGAACTTAGCGCCCTCCTCCGCCTTGCCGTCCACCATCTGCGAATGTAGCACTGCGTTTTCCCAAAGATATTCGCGCAGACCGGTCAGCAATTCGGCATTTTCGGCAAATTCCTCCATTAGAATCTGCCGTGCCCCGTCCAGCGCCGCCTTCACATCAGGAACACCGCGCTCAGCGTCAATAAACCCGGCAGCAAATGTTTCCGGCATCCGCATGGGATCGGCCAGCAAACCATGCGCCAATGGCGTCAGTCCTGCTTCACGGGCAATTTGAGCCTTGGTGCGACGCTTGGGTTTGTAGGGCAGGTAAAGATCTTCCAACCGGGTCTTGGTATCGGCAGCGAGGAGCGCGGTTTCTAGCTCAGCATTCAACTGACCCTGCTCGCGGATGCTGGCTAGGATCACATCGCGCCGTTCCTCCAACGCGCGCAGGTAGCCCAGCCGCTCTTCCAGCAAGCGTAATTGCGTATCATCCAATCCACCAGTGATCTCCTTACGATAGCGCGCGATGAAGGGTACGGTAGCCCCGCTATCCAGCAAGGCAACGGCGGCTTCTATTTGGGATTCTTGAGCGGTGAGTTCGCGGGCGAGCGTATTGATAAGATTCATGGCGATGAAAGGATAGCGAAGTGAGAGTGAGAGCGATGTAATATTATCATGACATATGATCAGAAATACAATGGGTGATCACATTAAAAAACGATAATTTTCTAAAAGATAAGTTCGAAATAAAAAGTATGCCCAACATGTAATACCGCCATAGACAACGCAATTTGCTACTCCTAAATTTCTATGGCCCTACCCTGGATTTATCGGGCAGGGAAGACCAACCCACCAACAATGCATGAGGACAACATATATGTCGACCGCCGTGTATGAGCGGATCCGAAAAAATCCGAAATTTGATGAACTTGTCGCTAAACGCAGCCGCTTTGCGTGGATGCTGACAGTCATAGTCTTAGGCATCTACTTCATTTTCATCATGGTTGTGGCGTTTAATCCAACGCTATTAGCTACCCCTATCTGGGAAGGCGGCACCGCCTCTATTGCCTGGCCTATCGGTGCAGGTATGATTCTGCTGTTCTGGTTGATGACTGGCCTCTACATCCGTCGCGCCAACGGCGAGTTCGATGATATCAATTCGGAGATTATTAAAGGGGCCATCGAATGAATTCCCGGATCATGAAATATGCCTTCATCGCGCTGGCCCTGGGTTGGATGGGGTTGGCCATGGCCGCCCCGGATGTCGGAGCGACCCAGAAGCAGCCGCTCAACGTCCACGCGATCGTGATGTTCTTCATCTTCGTGATGGCGACCCTGGGTATCACCTACTGGGCAGCCCAGCGCACTAAATCGGCCAGCGACTACTACACAGCGGGCGGTGGCATCACTGGCACCCAGAACGGCTTGGCCATTGCGGGCGACTACATGTCGGCGGCCACCTTGCTTGGTCTAACCAGCCTGACTTATTTTCAAGGGTTCGACGGCTATATCTACTGTATCTGCTTCTATGTGGGCTGGCCGTTCATCATGTTCATCATGGCTGAGCGGTTGCGCAATCTCGGTAAATTCACCTTCGCCGACATCACTTCCTATCGTTTGGACCAGCGGCAGGTGCGTACCATCGCTGCAATCGGCTCGCTGACCGTGGTGGTGTTCTACCTGATCGCGCAGATGGTGGGCGCGGGACAGCTTATCAAGCTATTGTTCGGTCTGGAGTACTGGATGGCAGTGGTTATCGTCGGCGTGATGATGGTGATCTATGTGACCTTCGGCGGCATGATCGCCACCACCTGGGTGCAGATCA
>DDST01000195.1:0-494 GCA_002343485.1 Proteobacteria bacterium UBA2383 | reverse complement strand
GGCACCGCCGGCCTGCCGCATATCTTGATGCGCTTCTTCACCGTGCCCAACGCTAAGGAAGCGCGCAAGAGCGTGTTCGTCGCCACCCTCTGCGTTGGCTTTTTCTTCACTGTGGTAGCGCTGATGGGCCTTTCGGCGATCACCATCGTCGGCACCGACCCGCAATACTTCGAGGGCAGCGTCGTAGGTAGCCGGCTGCTGGGTGGCAATAACATGCCGGCCATGCATTTGGCGCACGCAGTCGGCGGCAACCTGCTGCTCGGTTTCTTGTCGGCGGTGGCCTTCGCCACGATTCTGGCCGTGGTAGCGGGGCTGGCACTCGCTGGCGCGTCCGCGATCTCGCACGATCTCTACGCCAACGTCATTCGCAAGGGTCAGGCGACCGAAGCCGAGGAAGTTCGGATTTCCAAATCATCCTCATTAATCCTGGGCGTCCTCGCCGTGCTGCTCGGCATTGCGTTCGAGCGGCAGAACGTGGCGTTCATGGTCGGCCT
>DDST01000001.1 GCA_002343485.1 Proteobacteria bacterium UBA2383 | reverse complement strand
AGCCTGGTCATCGCCTGGGCCGGCCTAAACCCGCTGCAACTCGGTACCGCCATCGCCACCTGCTATCTCGACATGAAGGACAACGAGGGCTGGCATGCCGACCGCCTGAAGCCCTTGCTGGCCGCCATCGCCGAACTGGTGCCGTGGATCAAGCAGTGGCACAACGACCCCGACGCCGAGCACGGCACGCGCATGGGCGACTATCTGGATGGCTTCGTTGATGAAGAAGCCCGCGGCCTCGGCCTGACCCGCGAGGCCGTAGTCGGCTGGCAGCCGCCGGCGACTACCGTTCGTCGCGGTCGACGGCCGGCGATTTGAGCAGGATGGCGATGAATGATCCCGCAAGAGACAGCGGCAAAGGAGTCTTGTGCCATGCGCCTTAAGCAAATCACGTTGAATAATTTCCGCTGCTTCGAGTCCTTCGAGGTAACGCTCCACCCGAGGCTGACCGTCTTCGTCGGCGAAAACGGGGCCGGCAAGACCGCCGTCCTTGATGGCATCGCCACCGCATTGACGCCGGTCCTGAACTATCTTTCGTCGGCAAACCAGCGGCTTACCGGTCGGGGTATTGCGGATGCGGATTTCCGCGTTGAACCGGCGACAGTCCGCGCCGGCAAGGAGCGCTGGAAGTTGGCTGACTTCGCGCAGGTTGTCGCGGAAACCGTTGACGGTCTGAAATGGGACTATTGGCGGCCTTCTGGTTCGAAAGGCCAGGAACCGAAAATCAAACACGGCCTCACTGAACTGAAAAGTCGCCTGCAAACCATCTCCGAAAGCTACAAATCTTCGGCGCCTGCACTGACGCCTGTGTTTGCCTATTTTGGCGCGCGGCGAGGCTATATCGAGGTGCCGGAACGCTTGCGTGAAAGCAAGGAAAATTATGCGTATCCAACCTCCGCGCTGATCGGTGCGCTCGATTCCTTGAGTGATTTCAAGGAACTGCTGAAATGGTTCGACCGAGAAGAAGCCGCCGAGTTACGCGCCAACAAAGGTGTTGCAAGCGATGATTACGCTCCTTCTCAGGCGCTTGATGCCGTTAGAGAAACCATCAAGACATTACTCGATGGAAGTTACCAGAATCCCTGTTTCAATCGGGACCACAAATTTGTCGTGGAACCATCTGACGGCGGCGCCCCTTTGCTGGTGACTCAACTGAGTCAGGGGTATCAAAGTATGTTGGCGCTTGGCGTTGATTTCGCGCGCAGGCTGGTTTTGGCCAACGGTCACATGAATTATGGCGACCAAATTTCGATTGCCATTGCTCTCCAAGAACTTCATAGCTTGCGCAGACCCGATAGAGTAGCTGAAGATCTCCCCGTTTCCGCACCGCTGATCGCACCCGCCATCATGCTGGTGGATGAAATCGACCTACATCTTCATCCGTCGTGGCAGCAGCGCGTGTTAGATGATTTGATGCGTGCTTTTCCGTCGACGCAATTCATTGTTACCACCCACAGCCCGCAGGTTATCAGCACGGTCAGGCGAGAAAATATCCGCGTCTTCAGTACAGATGCGGACGGCAGGACCGTGGCGACCGAACCACTGGCAAACCCCTACGGCCAGCCCAGCGGCGATGTTCTGCAGAGTGTGATGCTGGTTAACCCCCAGCCCCCAGTTGATGAAAAAAGTGACCTTGATCGCCTGACGACTCTTGTCGATCAGGGGCATTACGAGTCAGACGAAGCCAAAGATTTGTTTCGCCGGCTTGGGCAAGCCTTGGGGCCTGGACATCCTCAAATGCTGCGCTTACAGCGGAGCGTCAGCCGCCAGACTTTCCTGGTGCAAAGGGACGGTGAGGGATGAGGCATGTTGCACCGACAGACGCCGGGCCCGTAGCACTTTCACAGGCAAATCAAACGCCCCCAGAATCATCCGATGAAGCAACGCGTCGCTGGCAGGGGTTTGCACCGTGCAAGCAAGCAGTCATCGATCGCCTGCTGCAAGATCAGTACATGCTCTGTTGTTACAGCGAGTTGCGTGCGGATTTGTACGGGTTGGGTTATCACATCGAACATATTGAAAACAAGAGCCAAAATCCGCAACGAACCTTTGATTGGTCCAACCTTGCTGCAAGTGCGTTGAGTAGTGACGAGGGCTTGCCCAAGCTGGCTTCGTACCGCGCTGCCATCCCAGGCAAGGTTGAAGTGAATTTTGGTGGCCATGCTCGAGAAAAGCAGAATCAAGTTGATACGGTGCAGTTCGTTTCGATCCGTGACCCGCAGTGCGCTTCCTATTTCGCTTATCTGTCCAATGGCGAAATGGGGCCGAATCTGAATCGCAGCCTGGCAGATCAAGCCAGGGCCGAATACACGATTCGGCTGTTGAATTTGAATAGCCCCTATCTCGTCACCTTGCGCCGAAATCTTTGGGACGAGCTGGATGCGCTCTTGGCGCAACATTTGGATAAGGGGTGGAGTGTTGAGCACTTGTGTCAGGGAGAAATGACTCCTCATGGTTGCCATACAGCGCCCCATTATCTACCGGCACTCAACTCTTTTTTTAGCCTGACGCGCCAGTTCTTCGGCCCTGTAGCCGAGAAAACCTTGCGGCAATACGCACCAGGACTTGTATGACATTGCAAGTTTCTTCGTCAAGGAAAGCGGGCCGACCTGCGCTCGGCATTTCCCGGGATGAGCGGGCTTTCGCCCCAGAACCTGTGTTCGATGCGTGAGTTCTTCGTGATTTATCGGGATCCGCCAATTTTCCAACAGATTGTTGGAGAAATGCCCAGAGACTGGATTGAGCAGCGCTTCTGTTCGACAAGAAAAGGAGTGGCACATGCAAGCCTATAAAACCTATGCACGGGTACAGCCA
>DDST01000048.1 GCA_002343485.1 Proteobacteria bacterium UBA2383 | reverse complement strand
TATTCCTCGCTCAATTACAAGGACGGTCTAGCGGTGACTGGCAAGGGCAAGATCGTGCGTCAGTTCCCAATGGTGCCGGGCATCGATTTGGCCGGTACCGTGTTGGAATCCTCTTCTCCCAGCTACCGGCCTGGCGACAAGGTGGTACTAACCGGCTGGAGCGTAGGGGAGCGTTACTGGGGTGGTTACACTCAGAAAGCCCGGCTGCAATCCCGTTGGCTGGTGCCGTTGCCCGCCGGAATGGATACCCAAACCGCCATGGCCATCGGCACTGCTGGCTTTACTGCCATGTTGTGCGTTATGGCGCTGGAAGAAGCTGGAATGACTCCCGGTGGTGACAAACCCGTGCTGGTGACGGGTGCCAGCGGGGGGGTCGGTAGTGTGGCAGTGGCTTTACTAGCCAAGCTCGGTTTCACAGTGCATGCGGTCAGTGGCCGCCCGGAAACCGGGAGCTATTTGCGCGAATTGGGTGCCGCTGGTTTCGTCAGCCGGGAAGAGATGAGTCAGCCGTCCAAGCCGCTGGAAGCGCAACGCTGGGCCGGGGCAGTAGACACAGTAGGCAGCACGATGCTGGCGCGGGTCCTGGCTGAGGTTGATTACGGTGGTGCGGTAGCGGCCTGCGGTCTAGCAGGCGGGGCGGATCTGCCGGCGACCGTCATGCCCTTCATCCTGCGCGGCGTCAAGCTGCTCGGCGTGGATTCAGTGATGTGTCCGGTAGCCCGGCGCCGGCAGGCGTGGGAACGTCTCGTCCGGGATCTTCCTAGCAACGCGTTGCAAAGCATCTCCCATGTCGCCTCGTTGGAAGAAGTACCCCAGCTAGCTAAAGACATCATCGCCGGCCGGGTACGCGGTCGAACCGTGGTGGATCTCAATGCTTCCTGAGAAAAGCAGGCCCTCTGCATTTTGAGGTGCCGGTACCTGGAATGAGTAGCGAAGCACCTCAAGGCGATTCTCGCTGAGCCGAATAAGGCAATTTTGAGTTATACCATCTGGAATTGTTCGGACCCAGTACCCGCAGCAGCTACTGTGTCCAGTTTTTGTTCTGCTGATGGCGTCTTAGGCACAGCTTGATGAGCGGTGATCACCTCATCGAGGTTGGTGAGTCCCTCGATTACTTTCCGGAACTGCACCTCAAGTTTCGGGAACAGGTGTGCACAAGCATCAGCGTCCTTCGCTTTAGCAGCGGCCAGTAAAGCAACTGCTGCTTCGGCCAGATCGAGCGCACCGAGCGTATAGGCTACCCCTTTGAGGGAATGTGCTAACCGTATGCAGGTTTTCCAATCGTTTTCCTCCAGTGCCTGCAGGTACTGTGACAGGAAATTTTTGCCATCGGTGTCGCGGAATTGTTTGAGTACACGCAAAAACCATGCTGACCGGCCGCCTACATATGAGAGTCCGACCGCTTGGTCAATGCCAGGGAATTCCGGGATCGCGGGAGCTTCTGTAGCAGCACATTCCTTCGGGATCACAAAAACTGGCGCTGGAGAGATAACAGTCGGCAGGCACTGCACCATTCGCTCGTAGAGTAGTTCCATGCGGATTGGTTTTGCAAGGTGGGCATTCATGCCAGCAGAAAGGCATTCCTCTTGATCGGCTAACATCGCATTGGCGGTCAGAGCAATAATGGGAATGTGACGCGTTTCTGGGTTGCTGCGTAATATCCGGGTCGCAGTATGGCCATCCATCACAGGCATCTGGCAGTCCATCAGGATCAGGTCAGGTTTCTGGGCCGCCACAGCCTTGAGTGCTTCAGCGCCATTCTTGGCAAGGCGAACCGGTAGGCCAACTGTAGATAGTAATTCCATAATAACTTCTTGATTAAACTCAACATCCTCAACAAGGAGAATGTCCAGGCCATGGAAACGCGACCATTGAAGCCCGCTCGGTTTGCGCCGGTCTATCTGGGGTTTGTTAACTGCAATCCCCAGACAACGGGATAATTCGACATAAAGATGACGCGCACTAACCGGCTTGGCCAGGAAACCTTGTATTTCATTGCCAGTTTCGCACAGTTCATCATGGTGGCTGTAGGGGGTGATCAGGATCATAGGCGGTGGCGGATCAACCCCTTGCAATGCTATCTTTTCGCGCAGGCGCCGGATCGGCTCAATACCATTAATCCCGGATTTGCACCCGTCGATAAGGCACGCAAGATAGGGTGATCCGCGTTGAGTATCAAGCAATGTCAGCGCCTTTTCCACGCTTGTAGCTGACTCAACAGCCAGTCCAAGTTGACTTATCAGATGGGTCAGGATATGGACAGATGCCGGACTGTCGTCAATCACTAATACCGGCCGATGGGAGAATTCCGGCAGCTTCCTGGTAAATCCAGCAATGCCAAGGCGACGATCCATACCCAATACCTTGAAGCATGCCGTAAAGTGGAAGATGCTGCCTTTCCCGAGCTGGCTCTCAGCCCATATGCGCCCGCCCATCATCTCGACCAAGTGGCGGCTGATCGCTAGACCCAACCCTGTTCCCCCATAGCGGCGGGTGGTGGATGCATCGGCCTGGGTGAAGGGCTGGAACAGGTGGGCAATCTGTTCAGCAGTCATCCCGATACCTTCGTCGCTGATGGCAAAGTGCAGTTCAGCTTTGTTGTCGCTAAAAGCCTGGATCTCGACCCGCACGATGACTTGGCCGCCAGCGGCGAACTTCAGCGCGTTGCCGACAATGTTGATCAGCACCTGTCCAAGCCGCAATGGGTCGCCAATGAGCAAACGGGTGTCATCGTTGATGTCATAGAACAATTCGATACCCTGGTTTTCAGCGCGTAAGGCCAACACACTGGAAAGTTGTTCAAACACGGTCTCAAGGACGAAAGGAACGGCTTCCATCTTCAACTTGCCGGCCTCGATCTTTGAGAAGTCGAGGATATCGTTGATGACATGCAGCAGCGAGTCCGACGCCATCTTGATCTTCTCGAGGTAATTGCGCTGCCGGTTATTTAGGGGCGTGTTCAGGGCCAAATCGGCCATACCGATGATGGCATTCATCGGGGTGCGAATCTCATGAGACATGTTGGCTAGGAAGGCGCTTTTTGCTCTGTTGGCGCTGTCAGCGGACTCAGCACGTTGCTCAAGTTGCGCCTGCATTTCTCTGATTCTTCCTATGAGTTCCATCTGCTCTGTCACGTCATTGATAGCACCCACTAGACCGGCGACACTACCATCAGCACGAAAATACGTTGCTTTGTGGAGCACGACGTTGCGGGTTGTGCCATCACTGCGCTTCACTAACCATTCATAGGTTTGCGTACCCGGTTGGTTGATCAGGCTCTGATCCATAGCGTGATACCGATCAGCAATATCCTTTGGAGCTATGTCAAAAACACTCTTGCCAATGATCTCGCTTCGTTTTTTCTCGATAATGACCTCAAAGGCTTTGTTGCATCCGAGGTATATGCCTTTGATATCTTTGTAGAAAACAGGTATAGGCAGGCTCTCCATCAGAGTCATCATGAATTCCCGCTGGTCCTTGATCTGCTGTTCAGCTTGATATTGATCGGTAATATCCAGAAAACTCCAAACCCGACCGATGATTTCATCGCCTATGCGTTGGGGATGCGAAAAGCGGGCAAAGACGCGGCCATCGCTGAATATTAATGTGTCACGTGAGGCAACTTCCGGTGTGTTGTAGAGCACCCGCACTTTTTCCAGAAACGCTTGCGGCTCAGCAAGCTGTTGCGTCCCATAGGTGAGAACAGCCTCATCGTCTCCAGCATCGATCAGTGCTTGTGGAATACGCCACATTTTGCTGAACTGCTGGTTGGCCAGGGTTATCTTGCCGTGCCGATTGACCACGAGGATTCCGCTGTAGGTCCCTTCCAGCGTCGATTCAATCAGTGATCGTGCGTTCTCAGTCGCAGCCATGGCCTGTTCAAGTGCAGCAGTACGCGCCTCTACCATTTGCGCTAGACGCTCTGCCTCATGGCGATTTGCCTTCTCAAGTTGCCCATACGCCTGTTCGACGTTGTAGGTCATGCAGTTGAGCGAATTCGCTAGCATGTTCAGCTCGTCGTCGGATTGTTTGGGGAAACGGTAGCTGTACTCGCCCGCCTCAACCCGCTTCAGGCCGGTGATAAAGACCTTGAGGCGCTGCGCGATCAGTTGCGCCAACCAGACCGCAATACTGATTACGACCACTATCATCAGCGCCGTCGAGAAGGTCAGGTTCACCTCCATGCGCTTGATAGTGTTGACCAGTATATTCTGGATCGTTGCTTGCCTTTCCTCGATATAGGTTTCCAAGGTGCGCACTTTCTCGTCCATCTGCTTGGCCATCACGACCGCAGGACGCTGAAAATCGCCGATGTTGGCACCGATAGTGACAAAGCCAAAGCCGCGCGGGGTCTTTCCATACTGGCCCGTGAAATAGGGAATCGCAGCAGCGGTGGTGATCTTCCAGACGCCACTCCAGAGAATGAGGAAGGAGCCGGAACCGCCGTCCCTCGTTAAATCATGCCAACCGGCACATTGTGGTGCAAAGTTGAGGTAGCGGCAGTCCAGGCCGATAGTTCCGGCAGCGGTCAGTGCTTTGGCGGGCTTCTTGTCACGGCTTTGTGCATCGAATGGCGGTACTTTGTGCAGGAAGACTTCTAGCGGTTCGCCACTCGCCTGCCATTGTTCATAGATTGATGCTTCCAGCCAGGGCGTAACGCGTTGGCCGGTTGCAGGGTCGAAACCAGTCAGCGAATGATGACGGGGATGGGCGATAGCGCGATCCTGGTAGTCCCACATGAAGGCGTAGTTGCCGTTCTCTGCATCGGCGATTCGTGTGTAGCGTTTCAACGTGGGCAGCAGGTGGCCGGTCATCGCCATCAGATGGTCGTGATCTAGCGCCAGCGTCACATAGCCACTGATAGATCCGTTTTCAACCACCGGCGCTGCCCAGCGCACGATGCCTTTGAAGCGTTTGCCAACGGGATTCTCGCGTCCAGCATAGGCTTCCTGTTCCGGCACATAGCGCAGGTTCTGCTTACGAGCATTTTCCGGGGTGTAGGGACCGATAAGGTGTGAGCCAACGTAGGGACCAATTACCTCTGATACATAGATTTCGCCAGGCTTGAGTTTCTTCAGTTCGGAAAAATAGGTTTCTGCCTTACACCAGGTGTTTTCCGGTTTACTGATATCGCGCAGTTCATGCGGCAATAACGAGGTGGCAGATACCTTAATCTTCTCCATGCCGTCAAGATCGACGAAAGTTATTTCATGAAACAGTGGCTTACGCAGGTTCGGCAGTACGCTTTCTGGCGGGCGATAGTGAAAGTCCTTGTCGTTTTCCCGGTTGCTCGATATACCCGTAGCGGTGTTCTGATTTTCTATGGGTTCGACTGCAGGTACCCACTGACTACCGTCCTCTGCTAGTTGCCAGCGCCCCGGATCGACCACCCGTTGTGACCGGTTAGCAATGAAGTTTTCATAGAGCTTCTGGCTAGGCGTGAGCCAGGCCGCTTGCAGAATGTCTTCATCACGCGCATACAGAAAGCTTGCTACCTGGCGTGCCGTATCGGTAGTCAGACGCTCGAGTTCTTCGCGTGCACGCTTGTTTAGGGCATCTTCGGCTGCATTGGAGGATTTGTTGACCATCTCTCCGATAGTGGAGCGTACCTCTGTAGCTATTTGACTCGTATGGCTTTGGATCTCTTGTCCAAGATGCTGTACCCCTGTCCAAGCAACAGCAGCCAGTAATATGAGTGGCACGACCTTGATCAAGACGAACAGCCAAATTAATTTGGCCTGCAAGCTAAGCTTGCCAATGATCACAGGTGCTATTTTTTTCGGTTCTGTTGCATTCATTTATATTTAACTGCGCAACAAAGTTAGATTTTTTTGAACTAAGTCCGATAGACTTATTATTCCTTCGGACCCTTTTATAGAGAGGGCAGACCCATGATCAGGCTAGAATTCACGGTAAGGAAACGGTGGTCTGCGCTATAAACATTACCCTTATTGACATCTAAAAATGTAACATAAGATAGATGTGCTCTGATTGAAGAGTCAAGGGGTAGCGCATCATGAAATCAGTTGGCAGAGAGAGATCTATGCCATGATCTTAAGTAGTGCTTGCGTGCTGTACTAATAGAAAGATTGAGCCTTTATGCTATTTATTTGATTGATTTAATTAATGAAATTGTATTTAAGGCTAAATAGTCGGTCTGTTTTCGGCGAAAATGGCAGCACCCTTAATATGGTCTCTAAATATTTAGGCCCCGATCTATCTATAATGACAGGTCTGTTGGGAGCTGCTCCAATGATTGATATATAAAATGATATGTAATACGCGATATTTGACTTTTTGAGAGGGGATAAGGGCGAGTCGATGTGGTATAGCGATGTGAGCAAAGCTGGGAGGAACCAATCACCCCAACCTCACAGAGAGACTGCCATGCCGCTTGAAAACTTTATCATCACGGTGCTGCTGGGTAGAAAAACAGATGAATTTCCTGTTCAGGGATCACCGCTTACGTCAACGCGGCTTTGTCCCCAAACTGACCAATAACGAAGCAATCACCTTGGAGTGAGCCGGCAAAATTTTAGGATTAGATACGGACACGGGCATCCGAAAATACCTTATCGTATCCTCAACTTTCTAATAATCTTTCACGTCGCGTGAGCTACCGGCCATTGCATCGCGTTCCTGGAGCCACTGCTCGTATTTGCTGGTTTGTTCAGGGGTGAGGACTGCACGAATCTCTTGCTCTTCTTTATCGTGAACGTGTTTCATTTTTTCCTGCAGCGGTGGAATTTCCTTTTCTAGCTTGGCAATTGCTGCACTGTCATTGGCTGTTTTAGCGCGACGTAACTCGCGTTGTTTGCGATGTAAATCTCCACGAGGGTTTCTCATTGCGTCGCGAGCTTCTTTTTGAATCGCTGCCATCTTCGCGGCTTGTTCGGTATCCAAGCCAAGCGCGCTCTTAAGTGGCTTATCCGCATAGGCACTACTACTGAATATGAGTAGGCTGCAAACGATGCAGGAGAAAATGAGTGAAAGCGGTTTGATATACATCAGTCCTCCTTAATTAGGTAGTGATAGAGTTAAGCTCGTGTTTAAATGAGATTTATGTGTTTTTCCCCTGAGCAAAGCAGGAAGAAGCTTATACGCAGCTATTCAAGCATATTCTTTAAGAATGGATGTTTCCCGCCATGGACGCATCAATCAGTGCATAAGTTGGAGTGATCAAGGAACTCCTGCAATGACACTGGTGGTGAAAGCATTTTTGCTGCTGGGAGCTGGAGCATTAACCGTAGCGGCCCGGTGGGCCATGGAGAAGACCAGACCGTCTGCGCTTAAACCAGTCAGGAGGTTCCTTGTGCCGCTCCAGCCTCCATTGCTCGAATGATGCACAATGTCTTATGAATCTGCGTGAAATTTTAGTGTATGAAATGCAAGGGAACGGCATGTTCAAGGTTATCAATTTACTTGCTTTTACTCGTTGGGCAAACGGGTAAAGCGCCGCATTCCTATCCATATGGCGATATTTTGGCGTTCGATATAACTGGCTGAGATAGCTCCAAGATCGAGATTTTCAGTCACTGAGCACTTATCCGCTTTCAAAAAATGAGCCAGATTATAATAACGCTGGCCTTGCTGTTCTTATTTTTCGTAACCCTCCCTCCACCAGCATGACGTAATCGATTGCGTCACCAAACACCTTCTCGATGCCCCAAGAGGAGGGCCGTACCTGTCGGTTGTTAGCTGAATCTTTCCTGAGACCTATTAAGTAATATCAGAGAAATAGGTTTAGTTCACTTTAAGTGCTTTTTTAAAGATAAGGGATTAGGTATGTTGAATTCTGGTTAAAATGGACCGGTCCAAAGTGAACTTAACAGGGATTATGAATGACTATTATGACCTGGATAATGTGGTGAACTATCGGCCATTAGCACCGATGATAGGCTATCAAAGATTGGTATAGAGTGTGCTTCTTCTGTCATGAGCTTTCTTTATGGTAATCAATGAGGGGTTTTAGGAGTGCTATGGTTATCTCACTAAATACCCCAAGCCGTTAAGGCCAGTTTGGATTAAAAGGAAGTGATATACGGTGGGTAATTTAACACCGATGAATTGAAATGCTTGGGAAGATACACATCATGAGAAAATTCACAATCAATGGTGCGGTGCATAAAGGCAAGCACATCGAAGTCACTAAATATACCAAGACAGCTGATGGCATTGAAATCCAAATTAAACACAATGTGCCAAGTACGGCTGGCAAAGAACTGCGCTGGGTTCAAACCGTCACTGAGAATGGAACATTTTTCAAGGCGTGCAAGCTACGCACTTATGTCGATCCGTTTGGGAAGTCAGGAGGCATTCACACAGTCGCACTGCCAGCGGTGCCTGGCGTTTGCAAGGCTGATGATGCAAAGCCGTTTTATTACACGGACGCGGAGTTTGCTGCGGGTGATGGCAGCTTTTATGACAGGCCTTCAGAAAGCTCGCCGGCATCTGGACGAACATGGATTAAATTTATCACTGCCCTCACTGAAGTAACTGGGACGAAGGTTCACCATCTTGTTGCAATTTCTTGGGGTTTTGACCGTCTTTCCGACGGCACAGTCCTAGCTGCGGCTATTGTTCGGCCATCTACTGCTGAAATGAAGGCACATGGCCAAGCGCTCAAAAGAATGTATCCTGGCTATACATATACTTGATCTGCTCCCTGCTCTCAGCGAGCGGGGTTTATTGCGAGAGCAATAAGCAAAAGCACATTTATGTAACTTTATTGGTGAGAGTCATGTTGAGAAATAAAGTCTGTTATTCTTTTATTGTTACATTGGTTTTCATCGTCTTAAGCCCCATCGCATCCAAAGCCGAAAATATTTCAAAATCTCCTTGGGCTTTAGAGATTGTTTCTGCAGATAAAAATGAGCTATCTAAGACCAATGATCATCCTATTCATCCTATAAAGAAAATTGATGTCATTCTAAGAAATATTTCTGAAAAACCACAAAGGATTTGGAAGGAATCAAATTCTTGGGGTTATTC
>DDST01000008.1 GCA_002343485.1 Proteobacteria bacterium UBA2383 | reverse complement strand
ACTCTAAAACAATCAATTTATCATCTAAAATATCCGATAAAAAACAAGCAGAAAATCTATGGCATAAAAATAAAAAAGCTACAATAAAGAAATATGTCCATATTAAATAGGAAAAATAAAAAGCGTCAAATTCTGATACGAAATAAGAATATTCTTGCAAAGAATGATACGTTAACCAAATTGGAACTTTTGCCAAAATCCGATATTTAAAAGGTGATGGTTGATTATAGAACCAATTTTTAATCCATTCTTTTGGCGGTTTCTGAAAATCGTTTCCAGCGAGCTCATAAGCAAAAGCCAGCCTATTACTAATATAGGGACTGTCGACCTTTTGAAAATCCAGATCAAAAAAATAAAATTGGTTAGAAATGAATACGATTAAACCAAAAACTAGCGCAAAAAAGAAATTAGAATAATTCTTAACAGCATGCATAACCATTCAGCCAACCTTATAGAAAATGCAGCCATATAATAAACTTGGCTCATCAATTCTGAAGACAAAACATGATCCTTGGGAATAAGTATCAATGGTTAATGCTTCCTCGTTACAAGCCCTACGATAATCTGTCAACCTACTGAACCGGATGCCCATAATGCCAGATATTCAGCAATTTGAGCGGACGGTTGAGGGAGCTGTTGTCTTTTCGACGGATCGCTCTGCACCACTTTGCACAGAAAATTATTAGCGAGCTGATCATCAAACCGCCATAACACAGCGTTTCGGTTGAGCCCATCGTTGCGCTCAGTGTTATTGCGCAGAATCAGACAAGGTTTATCCAGGTAGGCGCACTCCTCCTGAATACTACCACCATCGCTGAGGACAAATTGCGCCGCACCGAGCAGCGCAATGAATTCACCATAGTCCAGCAAATCTTTGATGATAATTACAGGACTCAACCGCGCTTCCAAGCCAAACTGCCGCAAATAGTGACGGGTAGGACCATGTACCACGAAAATTAGGGACCGGGTCGCGGCCACCCGGTTCAGCAGATCAACCACCTGACTCAACCGGCGCCGGTTCGCGATGGTTTCCAGCCGGTGGCAGGTTGCCAGAACAAAGGGCTCTGCGGGGGTAAGACCTCCTGTGGCCGATTCAATCCAGCGTAACGCATCGGCCACTGTGTTACCTTCTACCCGGACGACTTGCCCCGGAAGCCGCATGGCCCGCAGGTTAGCCTCGGCTTCAGCGGATGGAGCAAACAGTAAGTTCGCGCGTTTCATGCAGAAAATCCGGATCAATTCTTCCGGGAAGGGATCCAGCCAGTGAAAGCTACGCAGTCCGGCCTCGACATGCGCCACCTTTAACCCGGCACTCCGCGCCATCTGCAAGCCCAGCAACGTGCTCAGTGTGTCCCCGTGAATCAGGCAAATTCCTTCTTCCGGGAATACCTCCCGCCGCAACCAGGCGCGATCAACACAGCTTTTCCACAGCAGCCGCAGATACCAACGGATCGCTTCGCGTGTGGAGGTAATATCCCGCACCTCATCACGCAGGCAGACATCAGGCTCTGGCAGTTCAAACACTCGCCGCAGTTCGCGCGTAATCGCTGCGTGCTGGCCAGAGTCGATATAGCGAAAGGGCAGGTGGCGCTGGCGGAGCTCGCGCATGACAGGCGCCATTTTGATGAGCTGCGCCTTAGTACCAATAAAGCAGTAGATCATGAAGCGTCAATGTTCACAGTGACTCCATCTTAGAAGCACACCATCCGTGCCACATCTGACGATACAAGGTTTCAAGATGGTGAGTAAAACGCGGTCCATCCATCAATGATGAGGTCAACACCCGCTCTCGCAAACTCCCGCGCAATGCTGCCAAGCGATCCGGGTCCTCAGCCAGTTGCCGCACGATCTCTAAGTAATCTTGGGTCGTGTCTGCAATCAGTTCCGTTAACCCCAGGTTGGACAGCAGGCTAACCCCGCCCCGGGCAATCGAATGATCACCGGCCAGTGTGACCAGCGGAACACCCATGACCAGTGTGTCCAAGGTGGTCGTTCCGCCGTTATAGGGGAAAGGATCGAGGGCAATATCGACCGTCGTCAGCGATGCCAGATAATCCCGGTAGGCAATACGCGACATGAATTCAAAGCGGTTGCGGGCTACACCTGCTTTTTCCAGGATCGCAGCAAAGTATTCCTCAGTGCGGCCCTTGGGTACGGAGGCAATCATCAAGCGCGATTTAGGAATCGCATTCAGGATCTCCGCCCACAGCCTCAACACCTGATCATTGAGCTTAGTCGCCTTGTTGAACGATCCCAAAGTTAGATAGCCGTTACGCACGAAGGGGGACTGACTCACTGGCGGCAGATCGGCGTAAGGCATATGACACCACTGACACGCTGGCAAACGCATCAGTTTCTCGGTGTGGAATCGTTCAGTCAAATCCGGCGGATCGGTATAGGCATCGCAGATCCGGTAATCCATAGTCGCCAGTCCGGTAGTCCCCAGGTAGCCTAGCCAGGCCGCTTGCACTGGAGCAGGCTTGCGGGCAAAGACCAACAAACGTTGATTTTCAGTATGCCCAGACAGATCAATTAAAATGTCAATCTCGAAAGAGCGGATTAAATCAGCAACCGCTGCATCATCTTTATTCCAAATTGGATGCCATCCTGTTACGAGATCCTTCAGCCGAGCGGTGACCTCATCACGCAAATGATAGTTATAAAAAGCATGTACTTCAAAATTGGCAGGGTCATGATGGGCAAAGACAGGTTCAATAAATCGAGACACGGGGTGTTCTCGAAAGTCGCCGGAAACATAACCAATCTTCAGCCGCCGTCCGGGATCGGGGGTATTCTTATATTTTAGATTTTGGGGATAAAGCATTGAACAATAGCGTTGCGCATAATCCCGATGCGCGGTAAATAACTCCTCTGGAGTGCAATCTGGCACGTGATTCAGATTAAACAACAGGATATGCGCTAACAACGCTTCCTTGGGGGCATTAAGCTCCAACGCCCGGCGCTGATAAAGGACCGCCTGTTGTGTCAAGCACAGATTGCCCATGGCTTGACCGATCAGAGCATAAATCAGTCCATTATCTGGCATCCCAACCAGCGCTTCCTCCAAATAATCTACCGCCGTGTCCGGTTGGTTGAGGAGAATCAGTGTTCGTCCCAGATTCAGTTTTGCACCAGCGAAATCAGGCTGGATCACCAGTGCGCGATGATAGGCTTCCAGCGCTTCTGAGTAGCGCTGCAATTCTTCCATCGCGCAGCCGAGACCGGCCAAGGCATCAGCCGAATGAGGGAGCGCCTGGACCGCTGCGGCGTAGTGTTCAACTGCCTGTTGGTAGCGTCCCTGATCGAGATATATCTTGCCGAGGTTAGCATGCGCTGCGCCATACCCCGGCTCCAGCCGCAACGCGTCCTGATAACTGATGGCGGCTTCTTGCCGCTTTCCTTGCGCGGACAACGCGTTGCCGATATTCAAGGCGGCTCGGGCGAAGTTAGGCTGGAGTTCCAGCGCTTTGCGGTAATGCACTTCGGCCGCCGCTGGCTGACCCGCATCTTCCAAGGTATTCCCTTCAACAATCAAGCGTTCCGCTTCGATATGATGATGCAAGGGCTGCGGCTGGGAGACGGCTTGTGAATAAGACGTTTCTACGGTTTCTAACTTGTTCCGGCCCAGTAAGCGATTCAATAAATGTTTCATCCGGCATTCCTGGCTACGGAAAGATTTTAGTGCTGACGCTCACACCATGCTCGCCACATCTGGCGGTATAAAGCCTCCAGGTTGCGGGTAAAGCGTGCTCCGTCCATGAATGGGGAAACCTGCACCCGCTCCCGCAAACTCCCACGCAGTGCCGCCAATTGGGCTGGATCACTTGCGAGCTGCTGCACGATCTCTACATACTCGTGAGGTGTGGCTGCAATCAGTTCTGTCAACCCTAGATTAGACAGCAGACTGACTCCCCCTCGGGCAATAGACCGGTCGCCTGCCAGCGTGACCACTGGGACCCCCATGATTAAGGTATCAATAGATGTTGTGCCTCCATTGTATGGAAAAGGATCAAGCGCGACATCGACGGCTGTGATGGACGCCAAATAATCGTGGTATGGCAAACGTGGCGTAAATTCAATGCGATTAAGCTCAACGCTTGAGCGGTTCAGGATCGAAAGAATCCGTTCTTGTGCCCGGCCAGGCGGAACAGCCGCAATGTGAAGGCGTGATTCCGGAATGGCCTTTAATACCTCTGCCCAGAGTTCTAACACCCGGTCATTAAGCTTGGACGGATTATTAAATGACCCCAAGATCAAATAGCCGTTGCGCATCATAGGCAACTCACTGATAGGCGATAGATCAAGGTATGGCGTATAGCACCACTGACAGTCAGGTAAACGTGCCAGTTGTTCGGTATGAAAGCGCTCAGTCAGGCCAGGAGGATCGGTATAGATATCACAAATCCGATAATCCATAGTGGCTAATCCGGTGGTGCCTAAGTAGCCTAACCAGGTTGCCTGCACCGGTGCCGGTTTACGGGCGAATACGGGTAATCGATGGTATTCCGTGTGTCCAGACAGGTCGACCAAAATATCGATATCCAAGGCACGGATGAGATCCGCGAACGCCCCATCTTCCTGAGTCCAGATTGGATGCCAGCCATCAACCCATTTTTTCAAGCTTTCGGTGACCGTATCGTGTGTATGATGATTATAGAAAGCATGAATTTCATAAAGCGCATGATTGTGATGGGCAAACACGGGTTCAACAAAGCGGGAAACCGGGTGGGTGCGAAAGTCACCAGAAACATAACCGATCTTTAGTTGCCGCTCTGGATCAGGTGGATTCAGATATGCAGGGGTTTTCGGATAATACTCGGCGCAGCATTGCGGAGCATATTGCAGGTGAGCGGCGAAAAGGGCTTCAGGAGTACTATCCACTCGGTAATTCATAGTGAATAAGGACATGCTGGCCAAGTTAGGGTCTTTGGGTGATAGTTGCGAGGCTCGTTGCATATGACTTAAAGCCTCTGGGATAAGACCCCACTCACCCATGACCTTGCCAAGCAACGTATGGCCCGCCTCATGGTCCGGCATAACTGCCATCGCTTCCTCGATGTATTTAATGGCTTCATCTGGTTGCTTAAGGAGGATCAAGATCCGTCCGAGATTAAATTTTGCACCAGGAAAATCTGGTTGGATGGCCAACGCCTGACGATAGACATCCACTGCCTCGCCTTGCCGTCCGAGATCTTCCAGCGCGCACCCTAAGCCAACCAAAGCATCAGCAGAATTTGGCAAGGCTCGAACGGCAGCAGCATAGTGCTCAGCCGCATTTTGGTAGTTCCTCTGGTCAAGATACAGCTTGCCAAGATTGGCATGAACCGCGCCATAGCCGGGTTCCAGCCGCAATGCTTGACGATAACTTTCCGCTGCTTCCTCCTTTTGCCCCTGTGCCGCCTGAACATTACCGAGATTCAGATAAGCGCGAGCAAAGTCAGCGCATAGTTTTAACGCCATGCGATACGCTGCTTCAGCGTCCGCCCATCGACCGGCGTCCTCCAAGGCATTGCCCTCCGCAATCAGGCGTTCAGCTTCAATTTGTAAGTTTCGCGGCTCTCTTCTGTTGCTGGCAGTCACAGGGGCATTTTCCATAGCGCCCCGGCCCAACAATCGATCCAATAAACGTTTCATTTGGCATTCCCCTACGCAACAACCGGATTCTGCTGTTGGGAATCACACCATGTCTGCCACATTTGCCGGTACAACGCTTCAAGATTACGCGTGAAGCGCGCCCCATCCATCAGCGGCGAATGCGCCAGTTGCTGCCGCAAGCCTTGGCGCAAGGCCGCCAGCCTGAGGGGTTCATTGGCCAGCTGTCGAACAATTCCAACATATTCCTGAGGGGTCGCTGCAATTAACTCCACCCGTCCTAGGTTGGATAACAGACTCACTCCCCCCCGGGCAATGGAACGGTCACCGGCCAGCGTGACCAGCGGGACACCCATGATTAAAGCATCGATTGAAGTCGTTCCGCCGTTATAGGGAAAAGGATCAAGAACAAGGTCGACTTGTGCAATGCAAGCAAGATATTTATCGAAGGCAAGGGGAGGTATAAATTCAATGCGTTCGCAATCCACACCTGATTGTTCCATAACAGAGATAATACGTTCCTGGGCACGTCCCGATGGAATAGCCGCGATGTGCAAGTGAGCATCCGGCACGGTATTCAGTACCTCAGCCCACAGCGCCAGCACCTGATCATTGAGTTTGGCTGAGTGATTAAACGATCCCAGCGTCAAATAGCCGTTTTTCAATAAAGGCAAAGGCATTTTATCGGTTAATGCTAAATCCGCAGGAAGATCAGCAACAAATTCAAGCGCTTCGTAGGAAATATGGCACCATTGACTATCCGGTAAACGCGCCAATGTTTCGGTATGGAATCGCTCAGTCAGTCCAGGCGGGTCGGTATAAGCATCACAGATCCGGTAATCCATGGTAGCCAAGCCGGTTGTAGATAGATAACCCAGCCAAGTGGCTTGCACAGGCGCAGGTTTGCGGGCAAACAATGGCAATCGATGCCCTTCGGTGTAACCTGATAAATCAACTAAAATATCGATACCAAGATCACGCACAAGTTTTGCCGCAGCATGATCATCCATTTCTGCTACAGGATGCCAAACGTCCGCGAATCCCTTGAGCCGCTCAGTAATTCCATCGCTATGGTGATGGTTGTAAAAACAATGAACCTCGAAGTGGTCACGGCCGTGGTGAATCAGCACCGGTTCGATAAACCGGGAAACCGCATGCTTCCGGAAGTCGCCAGAGACATAGCATACCCGTAACGTCCGCCCAGGATCCGGCACGTTCGAATAGGATGGATTTTGCGGATAAAATTTTGAACAAAAACGTTGCGCATAATCAAGATGCGCGGCAAACATCTTTTCTGGTGTATAATCCGGGAAACAGTTCATGAATAAAGCAGGAATTCTGACCAGTTCCGGGGCTCTCGGCTCTAACTGTGAAGCATGTCCATAATGCTTTAAAGCGTCATTGATCATACCCGTATTGATCATGGCTTGGCCAAGCAAAGCGTGAATCAGCAATCCGCGTTCAGGCGTGGCCGATAAAACATCCTGAAGGTATTCTACCGCCTCATCAAACCGTTTAAGTTTTAGTAGCAACTGCCCCAGATTCAGTTTGGCGCCGGCAAAGCCGGGTTGTATCGCCAGTGCTTTCTGGTAAGCCTCTATCGCCTCAGTCTGGCATCCCGTCTCCTCCAAAGCGCTCCCTAAACCAACCCAAGCATCAACAGATCCGGGCAGTTCCCGGACTGCAGCAGCATAGTGTTCCGCGGCGTTTTGGTAGTTTTTCTGAGCAAGATAGAGCTTCCCTAGATTAGCATGGGCAGCCCCATACCCAGATTCCAGCCGCAATGCTTCACGGTAGCTTGCTGCCGCCTCCTTGAATTGCCCCTGCGCGGCCTGAACATTGCCAAGATTGAGATAGGCTCGCGCAAAACCAGGGTAAAGCGTCAATGCTTTGCGATACCGGGTCTCCGCCTCCACCCATTGACTCGCATCTTCTAAGACATTGCCTTCGGCGATCAGATACTCGGCTTCCGCCCGGTTGGCTGCAAGCGGAGGTTTCCCGGCGCTCGCTTCCTCCGCCACACCACGGCCGAGTAACCGGTTCAATAATCGTCTCATGCAGTTTATGCTCCTAACCACCCATAGCTTTGATACACTAATTAGAAATTATTCTTCTTGATTCAGGGGAATCCATTTTATGTTACTGCGCTGGTTTGATAGTCGTGAAGCGGTGGCTTTTGCTAAAACCATAATCAATGAATTCAATACCGTTTTTCCTCCAGGAAGCAATCCAGAGGTTGGAAAATTGACCCGGCCAAAGGACTTCAAAAAGCTTGAAAGGATTCTGGAAAAAATCTTCACCTTCACCCAGGAAAAGCAGCTCAACTTCTATGTCAAATCCCGGTTTCTCAATGCCTTGATGTGGGAGTTGAAGGAGCATGGCTACGATGAAACATTTGTCAAGCGGTTCATGGAAACCATCACCCCCCGGCTCTAAACCTGGCCACTATCAAAGGAACCAACGGTGAATTCAACATCGCTGCTGACTCGCCAGATCACTCTCGATCGCCGTAGCCTTTGGATCCTTGCCAGCCTGTTAATCATTGCTTTGATTGGTGCAGACCTGCGTTTGCAATCAGTATTTCAAACTGAGATGGAGGGTCCCGCCATCCGCGCGGATGCGCGTGATTACGTGCTGTATGCCTACAACCTCAAGAATTCCGGCATCTATTCCCGCTCGGATGCTGCACTATCGATTCATAAACCGGATACGTCCCCTGCCCTACCTACTCCGGACGCCCTCAGAACGCCAGGATATCCGCTGTTTCTCAGCTTGTTTATCGGCAGCGGCCTCACCGGACAAACCATTCAAAATATCCTGCTTGCACAAGTCATCTTAGGCATTTTCACGATTCTTCTCACCTATGATCTCGGGCAGCGCTTCCTGTCTACCCCCCTTGCATTGCTAGCTGCGCTGCTCACTGCGCTGAGTCCCCACCTAGCAACCGCAACCATTTATGTACTTACTGAAACCCTGTTCTGTTTTCTCATTACCCTATGTTTTTGGCAGCTTGCCCGCCTGATTAAAAAACCTGCATTCACGGGATTCTTCATCGCCGGTGCCCTCCTAGGCGCAGCGGCCCTCACTCGGCCTGCTGTCCAGTACTTCATCGTCCCTCTCGCCTTATTGCTGCTGGCATTTTGGAAACCCGCCCGGTTCCGTTTGACCGGTGCACTGGTGCTAGGCTTTGCGCTGATATTTCTACCCTGGACCGCTCGCAATCTACACACCCTAGGTAAAGCTTCAGATGAGTCGCTGATGATAGGCACGCTGCATCACGGTATGTATCCAGACTTTCTGTATAACGACGACCCTAAAACCTTCGCTTATCCCTACCGCTATGACCCCGAATCGGCCCGCATCGCACAAAGCATCCATTCTGTGGTCAGCGAGATCGGACACCGGTTGCAAGCTGAACCTGCCCGCTACTTAAAATGGTTTCTCATCGGTAAACCTCTCATGCTGTGGTCATGGAATCTTACCGAAAGTATTGGCGGTCCTTTTGTTTACCCGGTACGCAGCACGCCTTACGCCTCGCTACCGTACTTCCGCTGGAGTTACCAGTTGATGGAGGGGTTGCACTGGCTGCTGGTGGCGCTAGCTGCTCTAGGCAGTGTGCTGGTTTGGCTGCCGCGCCGCTGGCTAGGGCTGGCTGATCCGGCCTTGCTAACAGCCCGCACGATCGCCTTATTATTGTTATTCTATGTAGCGCTACACATGGTTGGGGCACCCTTCCCCCGCTACTCAGTACCTATGCGGCCGTTTCTCTACGTGATGGCTTTGTTGCCGCCAATGATAGCTTATCGAAGAATTTCTCAATTGCGCAAAACCAGTTTATTTAAAAAATAAACGTCAGGGATAAACCTGTCATTTTTGAGCAACAATAAGTAAATTCTTTCCCATAAAAAGATGGGTAAATCGATCAATAAAATGGCTTGCTGGGAACAGAAATCGATCATAAAAGCGAAGGGCTTTTAAGTTAATATTACCTTTTTCATGGTTCGTCAAAAGGTAACCCAGTGCCGCAAAAAAACCAATAAAGTCAACATACTCATTACGTATTATCTTAAATCCAGCATTCTCTAATATTTTTCTTAAACCACCAAGACGGTAACGTCTCAGATGTCCAACCTTGCGATCCATACTACTGTAAAGCATATTAAAAGCTGGAACATAAACTAATAAAACCCCATCAGGGCGGATTTTTTTATGAAAAATCGCGACAGTCTCAAAATCTTCATCAATATGTTCAAGAACATTTAAAGTATAGATGTAGTCAATACTATTATTTTCAATATCACTAAGCTTATCCATACAATCTAAATCCAATTTCCTAAGATGGTTTTTTAGAGAAGCGTCATTTTCCACACAAGTTATCTTATATCCAAGTTGTTTCAATTGAAGAGCGAACGTTCCGATGCCTGCTCCAAAATCGACGATACTCTTTTCGAAACTGGCATATTCAAGCACCGTCTTCATCAGAAAACAGTTATAATTTTCAGCTTCTTGCATGACTTCCAGATTATCAATCCCTTGATAAGCAGGGGCATCAGGAGTAGTTACTGAACTCTTGAAGAACATCAGCAATCACCTCTAATCGTCAAGCTCACTGGCGGTTCCCGAAATGCCTAAATAATGCAATCGCTTTATTTCCCGTCGTCCCAGCGTAACGGTATCCAGAATGATCCCACAGGCTAGGCTCAAAAAAGCCAGCAACACCAATCCTGTCGACAGGATAGCTGTCGGGAACCTTGGCACCAGACCCGTCACCATGAACTCCAGCACAATGGGCCAAGCCAGGACCACGGACACCATCGTCAGCAGCGCAAACAGCACTGAAAAGAAAGGCAAGGGCCGCTCATCTCGCACCAGCAGTGCGATGGTCGCTAGAATCCGAAAACCATCTCGAAAAGTATGCAGCTTGCTCAGCGAACCGGCTGGCCGGGCCCGGTAGGATGTCTGCATTTCAGCGATCGGCATATGCAGCTCCAGCGCATGCACCGTCAGTTCTGTCTCGATTTCAAACCCTGTCGACAGCGCCGGAAAGCTTTTCACAAACCGGCGAGAAAAAACCCGGTAGCCTGACAGCATATCTTTAATCTGATCTCCAAAGATCAGCCCCACCATACGCGTCAGCAGAACATTGCCGAACCGATGGCCGGGCCGGTACGCCACCTTCTCGATCTCCACACGGGCTGCATTCACCATATCCAATTGCTCATTCAGCAAATGCTGAACCAGCCGGGGCGCGCTGGCGGCATCATATGTGCCATCGCCATCCACTAGAACATATACATCCGCCTCAACATCGCCAAACATCCGCCGCACCACATGCCCCTTACCTTGCTGACGTTCGCGGCGAACGATCGCTCCAGCGGCACGAGCCCGATCAATGGTTTGATCCACAGAATTATTGTCATAGACATAAATCCGGGCATCCGGCAAAGCCGCCTGAAAATTCCGCACAACCATCGTAATCGCCGCTGCCTCGTTATAGCAGGGAATCAAAACTGCGATCTGTGGGGTGCGCAGAGTCATAACAACAACCCAGACGTAAACCGTGAAGAAAGATGCCCAGTAATAAGCCAATGACCCCGGTTGTGCCCTTAGCCGTGGCCCAACGGCTGAATCCCCACCGCCCGCCGCAATTCCTCTAGAAAAGGCATACTGTATTCACGCGCCCGGACTGCGCCGCGCTTAAGAATCTGTTCAATGTGATCAGGCGCTTGCATGAGCTCCTGATAGCGCTGGCGCGGTTCACTTAACCGGCCGTTCAAATACTCAAAAAGCATCTGCTTCATTTCGCCCCAAGCGATGCCCTGCGCATAGCGCTCACGCAATGCCGCTGTTTCCGCCACCGTTGCAAACGCCTGATAGATTTGGAACAGGGTGCAAGTACCCGGATCCTTGGGTGCCTCTGGCGGTAACGAATTGGTTTTAATCCGCATAACCAGCTTACGCAGCGCTTTTTCCGGTTCAAACAGCGGAATGGTGTTGCCATAACTCTTGCTCATCTTGCGTCCGTCCAATCCGACTAGCACCGACGCCCTTTCATCCACGACCGCTTCGGGCAATACGAAATGCTCGCCATATAAATGATTGAAGCGAGCGGCGATGTCGCGGGCCATCTCCAGATGCTGAGTCTGATCCTTGCCCACCGGGACCTTGCTGGCCTTGAACATGAGAATGTCCGCCGCCATCAGGATCGGGTAACAAAACAGACCCATGGTCACGCCTTTGTCCGGATCTTTATCAGGATCGGCCATATTCTCGGCCACCGCCGCTTTATAAGCATGAGCGCGGTTCATCAGCCCTTTTGCAGTCACGCAGGTGATGATCCAGGTCAGTTCCAGAATTTCCGGAATGTCCGTTTGAGCGTAGAAGATGACATTCTCGACATCCAGCCCCAGCGCCAGCCAAGTCGCAGCAACTTCCAGGCGAGAACGATGCACCAGTGCCGGATCCTGACACTTGACCAGGGCGTGATAGTCCGCCAGAAAATAAAATGACTGCACGTCCTTTCTGCGGCTGGCCTCAATGGCCGGCAGAATCGCGCCGACATAATTGCCCAGATGCGGGGTTCCGGTGGTGGTAATGCCAGTCAAGGTAATTTCCATGGGATAACAAATAGGCTCGAACGTAATCAGAAAAAGAACAAGGTCAGAATAAAATGGCGAATGCCGTTGACAAGGGGCATCAATACATTGAACAGGCCCAGCGACAGCAGCGCCACCAGAATAATCAATCCATAAGGTTCCATTCGCGCCATTGCTTCACTGGCGCGATCGGGCAGTACACCGGCTAACACCCGCGAGCCATCCAAAGGCGGAATGGGTACCAAATTGAGGACACCGAGCATGACATTGACACTGATGCCGGCTCCTCCCATCAGCAGCAATGGTTCGCTCAGTGACGGGAGCAGGGTTTGCACGTGAAAACCGATGGTCATCGCTAGCGCCCAGCCTATGGCCATGATTAGATTGGCGCTCGGACCGGCCAGTGCCACCAGCGCCATGTCGCGCTTGGGCTGACGCAAGCGATGGTAATTGACCGGCACCGGTTTGGCCCAGCCAAAGAGGATGCCCATCGGCCAGCCGAGCAACATCGGAACAACCACTAACAACCCTGGCACCAGTACGGTGCCGATAGGGTCGATATGCCGCAACGGATTGAGGCTGAGCCGGCCTTGAGATTTGGCGGTTGTATCGCCGCAGCGCAGCGCAATCCAACCGTGGGCTACTTCGTGCAGGGTGATCGCTAACAGCAAAGGCGGCCCCAACACAATCAGGAGCTGAATCGTAGTGAGTTCTTGCATCGTGCAATTATAGCTAGAGAAATGAATCAGCGTCGCCCAACCCTTGACGGATCAGTTGCGGCGCATCGTCAGTCAAGTCTATCACCGTGGTCGGCTCACGCTGGCCAGGGCCACCGTCAATGATCAGATTCACTTCGTTCATTAGACGTTCCTGAATTTCTTCGGGGTCGGACAGCGGCCAATCATCACCGGGTAGGATCAGCGTACAGCTCATAATCGGCTCACCCAGTTCCGCCAGCAGCGCACGTACGATGACATTATCAGGAATGCGGATACCAATCGTCTTGCGGCGGGGATGCTGCAAGCGGCGTGGCACCTCGTGAGTTGCTTGCAGAATGAAGGTAAACGGTCCCGGCGTGACCGCTTTAAGCAAACGGTAGCGGCGATTATCCACCTTGGCATAAGTGGCAATCTCTGACAGATCGCGGCATACCAAGGTAAAATTGTGGTGGCGATCGGTTTGACGGATAGTGCGAATCCGCTCCGCTGCCGCCTTATCACCCAGCCGGCAACCCAGTGCGTAACTGGAATCAGTGGGATAGACAATCACATCGCCTTCGCGTAACCGTGCGACCGCCTGTGCGATTAAGCGTGGTTGCGGATTGACAGGATGAATTTGTAAAAAATGGCTCATGGCCTTATATTCTCATAATAGTATGCATTCAAAACGATCCGGCAATCTGCCTGTCTGGTTAAGCCGAGTCAAGGCAGCGACCGTAAGGCCGCTTTTCTTTTGCCTTATTTCCCTTCTTCCGGCCCGCAACGGAAATTAGCAACCGGTATGAAACTGCTGTCCGACTTTTTGCCCATCCTGCTGTTCTTCGTCGCCTACAAAGCAGCCGATATCTACATAGCTACCGGTGTGCTGATCGTTGTGACCCTCACGCAGACCGGCTGGATCTGGTTACGGCGGCGTCAGCTTGAAAAGCTGCCGCTGATTACCGCCGGGCTGGTGCTGGTTCTGGGCGGAGCGACTCTGCTGCTTAAAGATCCCACATTTGTCAAATGGAAACCGACTGTGGTGAACTGGCTATTTGCGGTAGCATTTCTGGGTAGCTGTTTCATCGGCCAGAAAACGTTGCTGGAACGGATGCTAGGCGGGCAATTGGAACTTCCCGCGCCAGTTTGGGTCAAGCTGACACTCGCCTGGGCAGTTTTCTTTCTCGCCATGGGCGTGGCCAATCTCTATGTTGCCTTCACTTTTGACGAGAACACTTGGGTGAACTTTAAGCTGTTTGGCATGTTGGGTTTGACCGTGGTGTTCGTTCTAGCGCAAGCAGCCTATATGAGCCGCCATCTAAAACTTGACGATACCCCGCCGGAGGAATCCTAAACATGTTGTACGCCATCTTGGGTCGCGATGCACCCAACAGTTTGGAACAGCGCTTGGCTGCGCGTCCTGCCCATCTCGAACGCTTGAATACGCTATTAACCGAAGGCCGGTTGATTCTAGCGGGGCCACTACCGGCGATCGATAGTCCCGACCCTGGCCCGGCTGGCTTTCAGGGTAGTTTAGTGGTTGCCGAATTCGCTACGATAGAAGATGCCCGCACTTGGGCTGATGCTGATCCTTATGTCGCCGCAGGTGTCTATACCGCCGTTGAAATCTACCCATTCCGCAAGGTATTGCCTGCATGAGCGAACGGGTTGCCCTGATTGAGGAACGGCTGCGCGCAGCGCTAGCTCCTGATTCACTGGAAATCACCGACGACAGCGCTGCACATGCCGGCCATGCCGGAGCACGCGAAGGCGGCCACTTCACGGTCAGCATTATCTCCACTGCCTTCGCTGGTAAGACCTTGATTCAACGCCACCGCCTCATCTACACGGCGGTAGCTGACCTGATGCACGGGGAAATTCATGCCTTAAGTATTGCCAAGGCGCGAACCCCCGGTGAAACCCGCCCCTAAACCCTGCAACTGAGTCTGTCTCTGGAAACAATCATGAACAAACTGAACAAGTTGACTTTTCCGTTGTTAGCATTTTCCTCGGCGTTCCTGCTGTCTGGGACAGTGTTGGCTGCCGACAATAAAAAGCCTGAAACAGCTCCCGCGCAAGCGGCCCCAGCGACTGCCCCGGCTGCACCCGCCGCGCCGCAGCCAGTCGCATTCACTGTTCCTGACCCAGTTGCAGTTATCAATGGCACACCGATTTCCAAAGCAACTTTTGAGCAATATGCACAACAGTTGCGCAGCCGGACTAAAACAGATACACCAGAAGCCAGCAAGGCATTGGTTGATCAATTGGTCATGGAAGAGTTATTGGTACAGGAAGCGAATAAGCAGAAGCTGGGGGATGACCCGCAGGTCAAGCAACAGTTGGAGATCGTCAAGCGCAGCCTGTTGGCCAGCACAGTGGTACGCCGGATGCTGAGCGAGAACGCGCCAAGTGAGGATGCGATCAAAAAGGAATATGAAACCGCTATTGCGGCGATGAAAGGTAAGGAATACAAAGCGTCTCACATCTTGGTGGACTCCGAGGACAAAGCAAAGGAAATCATTGTTGAACTGAAGAAGGGCGGCAATTTCACCGAGCTGGCCAAAGCCAAATCCAGCGACAGTTCTGCGGCCAATGGTGGCGATCTAGGCTGGTTCACCCCCAGCATGATGGTGCCACCTTTCGCGCAGGCAGTCGCCAAGATGGAAAAAGGTAAATTCAGCGAGGAACCAGTGCAAACTCCGTTTGGCTGGCACGTCATCCTGTTGGAAGATAGCCGCGACGCTACACCGCCGTCACTGGACGAACTGAAGCCGCAAATCCAGCAGATGCTGCAAAGTAAGATGGTCAACGACTATCTGGAAAAGCTGCGTTCCGGCGCCAAGATCGAAGTCAAGGAAATTCAGGTCAGCGAAGCCAAACCAACAACGGCCCCGAAGGCGGCGGCTGATGCCAAGGAAGAAAAGAAGTAACGCCACAATATACCAACACGCAGGAACCTGCTTGCAGGCGATAAGCCTTTAAACAAATCGCTAGCACGCAGACTCCTACAAAGCGTAAAGAGTTCAGGCCCCTCTCCCAATCCCTCCCCTGCCTGGGAGAAGGGCCTGAATAGTTCTGATACTGCTTGCGGGCGAATTCGATTCAAGGTTCATCCCAGAAATCAAGGCGTTATTTCTGGTAAGTCCCGACCAAAGTGGCTTGGGCAATAACATGCCCCTGCATGGCAGCCTCCAACTGAGCCTTGGTGGGTTTGCTCAGTCCCTTTAGTTTGGTATCCAGGGCATAGAGTTTATGAAAATAGCGATGGCGGCCTACGGGCGGACAAGGCCCACCGTAACCGGTACGCTGCCAGTCATTCACCCCTTCCTGCGTACCCAGCGGTAACTGAGCAGAAGCGATTTTCTCGGCCAGTCCGGAAGCGTCCGGAGAAATGTTGTAGAGCACCCAATGGACCCAAGTCATTTTCGGAGCCTTCGGATCAGGCGCGTCTGGATCATCGATGATCAAGGCAAGGCTGCGGGTTCCACCGGGGACTCCAGCCCAGGTCAGGGGGGGAGAAATATCCGCACCTTCACAGGTATATTTTGCTGGAATAGCGTGGCCTTCTTCAAAAGCCTGGGAGTGGAGTGTAAAAGTCATCGTCATTTTCTCCTCGGCAGAGAGGGGGTTGATCAGCATCAAAACCCCGGTGAGAATCCAGCAGTTTTTCATACGCATCGCTTTGGACCGATTCACTTCAAATGATGATGCATGCTGGAGGGGCGTCAACCCTCAGGAACAAGCGCTCAATCTGCAACGTTTTATCGCGAATCAAGAGTACGGCGGCTACCTTTCCGTGTCGAAATCGATTGCCGTGACAAAAGCCTTCGCCATTGGTATGGGCGGAACCACCTCACGAAACGCGGGATGGGTTTATGCCTGCTTTGCCGAAGGCGGGTTTCACCTTCCAAAGCAAGGTGCTCATGGGTGGGTGAAGTACAGCGAGCAGGAAATCGCCATGCCTAGCATGCTGGACTGGGACGATCGCCGTAAAAATCTGGGAGCTGCTTAGCGGACTCTCCCAGGGTACGGAGCTGTGAAGTTTCTGGATTGAATGGTTACTGCACAAATTCCGCTTGAATGAAATATTGATTATCGATGGTTAGTAAATTGGCCCGTCAAGCAACAGCTTGGAATAGGCTGTCCAAAGTTTTATTGATGATTTCAATACCTTTGACGTTGGCCTTGGCCAGATACAGCCCCTGATTTTCCTGAACCAACGCACCTATCAGATCATTACTGGACGTAGCTGATGGTGCAGAGCCGGTGGATGAAGCCGCTGAAACGGATTGATGGGCAATGGCTTGGGCACCGTCATTGATCAAATTGGTTGCTGCCTGAATACCCATCCTGCTGGAAGCCAACGGATTCAAAGCGGGTGAGCTGCCGATATTCATCCTTCACCTCCTGACTTGATCGTCACATATAAAGAACAATGGATACTTTACGCGCTATTTTCTATCTTGGATAGTCTAGCGGCTATCTACATCCACCGGCACCGTCTAGGGGCGCTTATCGTGAACTCTGGGAATTGCTAGCCACTGCCGGGTTGCGCAAGGTGGGAGTGTGCATACCATAGGAAGCCCATGCGCGGGTTCGCTCCCCATGGTATGGTTGATAGATAGCGATCAGCCGCGCGGCCACCGGTTTCGATGGCGCATCTCGTCTCGCCAATTATCGAAAGAAGCATCCTCTCTACCATCCTTTTTACCGCGAGGCAATCCAGCTTGGTAACCCTGCTCATAGCCTTTTTTGTACTGGGCTTCACATTGATCCTGCCCGCTACTGCGACTGGAAAAGGAGCGGTTGCGATTGGCCTGATAGCTTTTCCGATATGCTTGCTTATAGCCATCCTCCAGACCCGCATGGTATCCCTTTTCATAACATTCCTGATTTCTGGACCGGTTGCCTTCAGCCCAGGCCGGTGATGCCGTCAGGGGTATGGCGAACGCCATGAGGAGCGCCGCCATCAATAACGGCATCTTACTGGTATCGAGCATGGTCTTCATGGTTTTTCTCTTCTCTCAATATTGATTGGGTCATGACCACCTTAAGATCAAACCCATGAGTTGGTTAGATTGAATGGCAATCACATAGTATTCAGTTTTATGTGGTTGCTGGCTGTCTTTAATACAGAATATATGCCAATAGAAAAATATCTATTAATCAACCAATTATCAGCAGTATTTAATGATGATTCCTTAACAAAGACTGAACGGCAGAAATTTTATTTTATATTTATATATCAATAAGTTATTAACAATAACGGCAAATTTAATGGATTGAA
>DDST01000027.1 GCA_002343485.1 Proteobacteria bacterium UBA2383 | reverse complement strand
TCAGACGATCGAGGAGGTGCTGGTCACCTTGCAGCCGCAATTCAAGCACACCACCCATCGCATTGAGCAAGATATTCCCGGCGATCTGGAGCTGGATAGTTACCCGGGTCCGTTGGAGCAAGTGATTACCAACCTGATGGGCAATTCCCTTTTCCACGGCTTCAGTGGGATGGAGGCCGGCTGCATTCAGCTTCAGGCCCATGCACAGGGGCCGGATCAAGTGATCCTGCGCTATGCCGATAATGGTATCGGTATCCCAACCAACACCCTCAACCATATTTTCGAGCCATTTTTCACCACCCGGCTGGGTCAGGGTGGTAGCGGACTGGGGTTGTATATTGTCTATAGTCTCGTTACAGGGGTACTGGGTGGCGCTATCCAGGTGGAGAGTTCACCTGGCCAAGGCGTCGCCTTCAGCGTGACCTTACCCCGCACTGCTCCAGACCGGCCAGCCGCTGGTTAGGTTGTTGGCGGGTTTCACCGGCTGACTGACACCTCACGAAAGGAGGTTTCCCGAGATGCTTGACGAAGCAACGGCCGAAATTCTGATCGTGGAAAGCATATCGGCTGACCTTGCGCTGCTGACGAACATACTCACTGGACAGGGATATCATGTGTGTTCAGCTTCAAGCGGTGTACTGGCATTATCGTCCATAGCCACCAAGACGCCCGACTTGATCTTGTTGGATGTGCAGACGCCAGAACAGGACGGCTATGCGATTTGCCGGCAATTGAAAGCCGAACCACACTTTTATCCGGTACCGGTGATTTTCATCACCGCCTTGCATGGAGCCACGGACAAAGCCCAGGGCTTCGCCGCGGGTGGCGTGGATTACATTGTCAAGCCCTTTGATCCGGCTGAAGTGCTGATGCGGGTCAAAACCCATCTGGAACTGCGACGTTTGCAACAACATCTGGCGCAAACTCAAGTTGAACGGGAACAGCGCATGGAGATGCGCACCACAGAACTAGCTACCGTCCATCACGCCTTGCAAGAGAGCGAAAATCGCTTGCGGCTGGTCATCGATGCCACCAGCGATGGGGTTTGGGACTGGAATGTGCGAACGAACGACGCCTTCTTCAGCAACCGCTGGTACACGATGCTCGGCTATACGCCTGGCGAGTTTCCAGCCAGATACGCCAGTTGGCGTGATCGGGTCCATCCTGACGATCTGGTCCCGGTGGAAGCGAGCATTCAAGCCCATTTTGAGAATCGGATCACTGAGTACAATGTTGAATTCCGCATGCGCACCAAGACGGGCGAGTGGAAGTGGATCAACGGCCGTGGCAAGCTCATTGAGCGGGATGCCGCCGGTCATCCGCTGCGGATGGTTGGCACTCATGTGGATATTGCCGAACACAAGCGAACCGAGGTGGCCTTGCAAAAACAAGTCTTGGCACTCACGCAGCCTCTGGATACATCCGCGGTCATTCAATTCACAGATTTGTTCAATCTCGAAGATGTCCAGCGTCTCCAAGATGCCTTTGCTGAAGCAACCGGCGTTGCCTCTATCATTACCCGGCCGGATGGCACGCCCATTACCCGGCCGAGCAATTTTTGCCGTTTGTGCAATGACGTGATTCGCAAGACCGAGAAAGGACTGGCGAACTGTTTTTACTCCGACGCTATTATTGGCCGCCACAATCTTGCAGGACCGACCATTCAACCTTGTCTCAGTGGAGGTTTATGGGATGCAGGCGCCAGTATTACCCTTGACGGCAGGCATCTTGCGAACTGGCTGATCGGTCAAGTTAAGAACGAAGCATTGGATGAAACCCGCCTGTCTCGATACGCTGCCGAGATTGAGGCCGATCCGGTTGAATTTCAGGCGGCGCTGGCAGAAGTTCCCATCATGTCCAAGGAACGCTTCGAGAAAATCGCCCAGATGCTTTTTCTTTTTTCCAACGAACTCTCTTTCAAGGCCTATCAAAATATCCAGCAGGCACGGTTTATCGCTGACCGGCAACGGGCTGAACGGGAACTCATTCAATACAGGGATCACTTGGAGGAATTAGTGCGGGAGCGCACCCTGGCGCTGGAGCGGGCCAAAGAAGCTGCTGAAGCGGCGAACCAAGCCAAGAGTGTGTTCCTGGCCAACATGAGTCACGAATTGCGTACTCCGCTGAATGCCATCCTCGGCTTTTCTGGGTTGATGCGGCGCGAAGCATCGGCCGATCGAACCTCCCTGTCAGCGGAGCAGCGCGACAGCTTGGACATTATCCACCGCAGCGGCGAACACCTGCTAGGCCTCATCAACGGCGTATTGGATCTCTCGAAGATTGAGGCGGGGCAGGCCATCTATCAGCCGGAAGACAGTGATCTGCACATGCTGCTGAGGGATTTGCAGAACCTGTTCCGGCATCGGGCAGCGGATAAACACCTGTTATTACAGGTGCAATGGACGCTTGACACCCCGCGTTACGTGTACACCGATGCGGCCAAGCTGCGCCAGGTGCTGATCAATTTGCTGGGCAATGCGATCAAATTCACTACCAAGGGCGGAGTGTGGCTCAACGTGGCCCGGCTGGACGAAGAAAGGGGCACTGCTGGACGCTGCCGGGTGCGGTTCACGGCCGCCGACAGCGGGCCAGGTATTGGTCTGGTAGAGCGGGAGCAACTGTTCCGGGCATTCACACAGACGCAGACCGGGCGGCGGACCCAAGAAGGCACCGGCCTAGGGCTGGCCATCAGCCGTCAATATGTGCACCTGTTAGGCGGTGATCTTGCGATCGACAGCCAACCCGGGCAGGGTAGCCGCTTCAGTTTTGAACTGGACCTGGAAATGAGCGCCGGGATCGAGCCGCCACCGGTCGAACGCACCGTTATTGGGCTGGCGCCCGGCCAGCCTGCTTATCGGATTCTGGTGGTGGACGATCAAACGTTCAACCGGCAGCTATTAGCGGGTTTACTGAAGCCTCTCGGCTTTGAGGTGTGCGAGGCAGAGGGCGGGGAAGCGGCGCTGCGGTTGTGGCGGGAATGGCAACCGGATCTGATCTGGCTGGACATCCGTATGCCAGGATTGGATGGCTATGCTGTCACCCGGCACATTCGTGCCGAGGAACCGGTACGGCGCACCAAAGTGCTGGCCCTTACCGCCAGCGTTTTTTCGGAGGAACGCGAGCGAGTGCTCGCTGCCGGCTGCGATGGCTTCCTGCGCAAGCCATTTCGTGAGGCTGAATTGCTAGCGATGCTGGGCCAGCATCTAAATCTGGCATTTCGCTATACAGACGCGCCTGAAGCCCAGGCGCCGGCGCTCGACGTGGCGGCGCCAGATGCCGCGCGGCTGTGCGCTCTGCCCGAACCGCTGCGGCGGGAACTCCATGACGCCGTGCTGTCTCTGGACGGATCGCGCGTCCATGAACAAGCCAGGCGTGTTGCTGCACTCGATGCTGAACTTGGTGCTTGGCTGCACGATCAAATCCAAGAGTTTCACCATGAGCGTGTACTGAATCTGCTCGACGATGTGGCCCGTATGTCTACGGAGTCCTCTTCATGACCGATCCTGCGCCAGGATTTGCCGGAGCGCTTGACGAAGCCGCCCCCGAAATTTTGGTCGTAGACGATATGCCCGCCAACCTCAAGCTGTTGGTGAATTTGCTGGTTGAGCAGGGATATCGGGTCCGTCCGGCGTCGAGCGGCGCGCTGGCGTTGCGCTCGGTGGCGGCCCATGCACCGGATTTGATCCTGCTGGACGTGCGGATGCCCGGCCTCGACGGCTATGCCGTCTGCCAGCGATTGAAGGCTGATCCGCACACCCATGCCATACCGGTGATCTTCATCAGTGCCTTGAACGAGGCTGCCGGCAAGATTCGTAGTTTTGCCGTTGGGGGTGTGGATTACATCACCAAGCCTTTCGAACCGGCGGAAGTGCTGGCGCGGGTGCGCACGCACCTGGAACTGCGGCGCTTGCAGCGCTGCTTGGAGCAGGCGCAGATTGAACTGGAGCAGCGTGTGAAGGCGCGGACTGCGGAGCTGGTCAAGGCCAATCTCGCATTGTGCGATGAACGGGATTTCAACCGGACATTGATTCAAACTTCCCCCATGTTTTTTGTAGCCATAGGGGCAGATGGCAAGACACGGATGATGAACGAATTCATGCTCGGCGCGCTGGGTTACGCTGCTGAGGAGGTGGTGGGTACGGACTATCTGCAAATCTTTGTGCCGGAAAGGGAGCATAGGATACTCACACAGGTTTTTGACCAGATCGTTTCTCTGAAGCAACCGCTGAAGAGTGAGAATCATATTCTGACTAAGGACGGGCAGGAATGCCTGGTCGAATGGCGCGGGTGTCCGGTGTTCAAGAATCAGGCATTTGATTATTTTTTTGGCGTCGGCATCGACATCACTGAGCGCAAACAGGCTGAGGAAGCGCTGATAAAAAGCGAATCTTTGCTGAATGAAACCCAGCATCTCACTCAGGCGGGCGGCTGGGAGTATGACCTCGTGTCCAAGAAGCTTGCATGGACAAACGAAGTCTATCGCATACACGGGCTGACGCCTGCGGAGTACGACCCGAATGATGTACAACAAAACATTGCGTTCTATGCCGCTGGGGATGCGGCCATCATCGGGCAGGCGTTCAAGCGAGCGGTCGAAGAGGGGGAACCCTACGATCTCGAACTGAGATTCAGGAGTGCCCAGGGGGACGAGAAATGGGTTCGTACCATTGGCAAGACCGAGTACCAGGATGGAAAAATTGTGCGTGTTTTCGGCAATATCGTCGATATCACCGAGCGCAAGCGGGCCGAAGAGGAACTGCAACGGCACCGGGAACATCTGGAGGAATTGGTTGCTGAACGCACGGCGGCATTGCAACGGGCCAACGAAGATCTGCGCCAGGCCATGACCCAACTGGTGCAGTCGGAGAAACTGGCGGCTTTAGGCCAATTGGTCGCTGGGGTGGCGCATGAACTGAATACC
>DDST01000147.1 GCA_002343485.1 Proteobacteria bacterium UBA2383 | reverse complement strand
AGGTCCGAAGATCCCCCGCTTTCCTCTCGCGAGCTTATGCGGTATTAGCCTGAGTTTCCCCAGGTTGTCCCCCTCTATCAGGCAGATTCCTACGCGTTACTCACCCGTCCGCCACTAGGGTCCGAAAACCCCCGTTCGACTTGCATGTGTTNNTCTGAGCCAGGATCAAACTCTTCAGTTTAATCTCTACTAACTTCCAATCTCATAACAAATCCCCCGCATTAGCCTCAATAACCGCTAATCCGGAAAACTCGCCTCGGCCTCACCATCAGGCCCCTCTCTCAATATTCTCACCAGATTGTGTAAAGAACCCAACCCTCCCTGATTTTAAAATCAGGTCGTTTTTCCTGCTCTTCCCTCTTAACTTAATCTACCAGCTAGGGGATAATCAATATAGCTGCTTTTAGATTTACTTGCAAGAGATTCTGAAAAATTCTCAAACTTCCCTGCATCCTTTCCTGCGATCTACACACATTGACTCATCCCAATGCTACTAGCGCCGAAAGGAGGTGCGGATTATAGGCTACAAATAACTCAGGTCAAGCCCTAATTTCAGAGTTTGCCGCCCTCTCTCCCAACACCAATTCATGCAACCCTTGTTTAAACGGTATCTGTGCGCTAAACCCTAGTATATTTCGCAATTTCTCCGGATTCCCTCGTGAATGACGAATATCGCCGATACGGGCAGTGGTATATTCATCTGGCGGGGCGTCCGGAAACAGCCCCCGATAAACCGTAAGCACCTGATTCAATGAAATTCCGCAACCAGTGCAGACATTGTAGCAATCTGCCATCGCATGTGTTTGGATCAATGCTTCCCCATTGGCTCGCGCCACATCCCGCACCGAGATGAAATCACGGGTCTGTTCGCCGTCGCCGTACACGATAGCTGGCAAGCCACCCTGAAAGCGATCGGTAAAAATGGACAATACGCCCGAATAGGGTGAACTTGGATCTTGGCGTGGACCGTAGACATTGAAATAGCGCAGGCAAACAGCTTCCAAAGCATAACTAGCTGCATAACCTAGAAGCATAACTTCAGCCGCTAGCTTAGCAGCAGCATAAGGCGATTGCGGTTGTGGAATCGCCGACTCCTGGTTGGGCAGCGTGGCATAGGTTCCATAAACGGCCGCCGAAGAAGCAAACACTAGACGCTTACATTTGAACTCAAGACATAGCCGCGCAATGCAGTCAGCCGCCGCCAAATTAAGCCGATAATTAAGCGCCGGCTCACGGAAACTCTCTGGAACACTAACTAAAGCTGCCAAATGCAGTACGCCAGCAAAGCGATGCTGTTCAAACAATGCACGCATCACTGCCTCATCGCAAGCATCGGCCAACACCCATTCGAAAGCACGCGATGATCGCGCAACTTCGAGATTTTCGAGGCGGCCAGTTCGCAAATTATCAACGCCGACCACTCGTTGATTCCGCGCCAGCAACCATTCGACAGAATGACTGCCAATAAAACCGGCGGCGCCAGTAACCAGAAAAGTTTGTGTCATGAGTACTCCTTATTGAAGTATTAAGTTGATGGGTGCTTGCCGGCTTGGCTCAGCTTACAATATCAATTGTATCCATCATCAAAATCATTGACATCTCGTGACCCATCCGACTTCGCTCCTGTCTCAACACTTTTTGGCGCCGCGCTACTGGCCTATTTGGTTGGGTCTGGGCGCGATGAAGCTTATGGCCGCATTACCCTTTCGCTGGCAACTGGCTCTGGGTGGTTGGATCGGCCACTGGATCGGGCGGATCGCCCGGCGGCGATATCAGATCGCCCGCATCAATCTGGAGCGGTGCTTTCCTGAGTGGTCAGCCTTTCAGCGGAAGGCCTTGCTGGACGCTCATTTCGCTTCTCTTGGTATCGGTCTGTTTGAAACGGCCATGGCCTGGTGGGCCTCAGATGAAAAATTGCGTAGTTTGGCACGGGTCAAGGGTGAGGAACATCTGAAGCAGGCATTGGCCCGAGGAAAGGGCGTGATTTTGCTGACTGGCCATTTTACCACTCTAGAGCTAGGTGCTCGCTTCATCACCTGGCAGCAGCCATTTCATGCCATGTACCGGCCGCACAAGAACCGGCTTTATGAAGCCGTTATGCGCCGTGAACGCGAACGGCGTTCCGGGTTGCCACCATTACCGCACGAGGATTTGCGTGGTTTATTGCGTGCTTTCAAACAGGGGCGGGCCGTCTGGTACGCCCCCGATCAGAACCATGGACGACGCAACAGTGTTTTCGTCCCGTTTTTCGGCATCCCTGCCTGCACCATCACCGCCACCTCACGGTTAGCGGCATTGAGCGGCGCAGCGGTGGTTGCCTACTTCCCGCGCCGCTTGCCAGGAACGGCAGGCTATGAAGTAGTCATTCTGCCAGCGCTGGAAAATTTCCCCAGCGGAGATATTGTTGCGGATACTGAACGGATTAATACCTTGCTGGAAAAGCATATCCGCCAAATACCGGAACAATATCTTTGGGTGCATCGCCGCTTCAAAACTCAGCCTCCGGGCGAACCCAACTTCTACCATTTTTAATTAAGGTTAATACCGCTCATGCGCTATCGCGCCGATCTGCCCGCTGATCCAGCGATTCGCCGCATTCTGATCATCAAATGGAGTGCCATGGGCGACATTGTCTTGGCAACTGCATTGTTTGAGGACATCGCACGGGCTTTTCCAGGCCGGGATCTTCACCTCAACACACTACCTGCCTGGCGAGAGCTTTTTGCTCAAGATACCCGATTCCAGCATATCTTTGCCATCGGCCTGCGCGACCCTAGTCAACAGACCATCGCTTTCCGCGAGTGGTTACGGTATGTCCGTAGTCAACATTATGATTTGGTGATTGATTTACAGTGCAACGACCGCTCCCGGTTGCTGCTTAGCCTATTGTGGCTCAGTGGATGCCGAATTCCCTACTGCCTGGGAAACCGGCGGCAGTTTCCCTACAACATCGCGCCTGCCGAATTGCCCGGACCAGCGCACACGATTGATCGTTGCCGGGCCGCTTTACAGGCAGGGAATATCTCAGCGGCTACTCCACGGCCAGTGCTGCATATCTCCGGCAGCCATCGCGCGCACGCTCGGGAATTGATGACAGCAAATCACCTGTTACCCGGTCAATTCGCGATTTTTCTGCCCGGATGCAATGCCAATGGCCACCTCAAGCGATGGGGCGCTGCCCGTTATGCAGCGCTAGCGAACCGTCTTTATCAGAAGGATCTAATGCACATCGTGCTCATCGGCGGCCCTGATGAAACGGAGGAATGCCAGCGCATTGCCCAAGACTGCGGTCCCTGGCTGATCAATTTATGCGGACAAACCGCCCTTCTTGATATTCCACCATTATGTGAGCACGCACGCTTTATCGTAGCCAACGACACGGGGGGCGCACACCTGGCTGCAGCCACCCCGGCGCCAATGCTAGTACTCTGCGGCCCAACCGATCCACGCCGCGTCAAACCTTTGGGTGATAATGTCTCCACCCTGCAAGCGAATCTGCCTTGCATCAACTGCTATCGCAAGACCTGTTCGCACCATAGTTGCATGGCGATGCTGACACCATCATTAGTTTTTAACCGTTTACATGAGCTTATCTACTGATTCTAACTCACTGGAAAGCTTATTCCTGGATCAAGGTGGATCGCCAGAACGAGGCGGGTAATCACCCGGTAGTGGCGGTGCATCGTCTGGTAGCAAACGGGTTCCATGTTTGGCGAACTGACAATGCTCGTACAATTTGGCATACTTAAGAAACACATAGAACGCCGCGATCACTGAGTTGATAAATCCTGCCCAGCCATTGAGAAAATTACGTTTGAACAAATAGCTACGGATGAAAAACAGGGGTGGGTAGAAAACCATGATCAATGGAATGCCCCAACGTTGTTTCTTGAGCTTATCGACTACTAACCCGGTGGAGTAAGCGTTAATTTTATCGACTTTGGTATGAATATCCGTCTCGCCATAGTGGTAAAGAGGGGCCTTGAGCCGGGCAACAGGACCTTGCACCTTGGGTGCAGCGTGAATCGGCATATCATCAATACCGCCTCTGCGCTTATCGAATAAGCGCAGGTAATAATTCATGCGAGTGGCTGGATTATACATCCGCCAGAACATTTGCTCTTGACGCGGAATTTCGTAGCCGTCCACACTCGGCTTGCTCCGCAACAATTGGCGTATTTCAGCCTGGAGGCCAGGCGACAGTGCCTCGTCGGCATCCAGCAGCAACACCCAATCATAGGTGGTTGCCGCCAACGCCATCCGCTTCTGCGGACCGTAACCCATGAATTCGTGCTGAACGATCCGCGCGCCATAGCGTTGGGCAATCGCCAACGTATCGTCGGTGCTGAAGGAATCCAGTACGATGACTTCATCAGCCCACTGGATGCTTTCCAGACAAACCGTTAGGGTGCGGCTGTTGTTATAGGTGGTGATGAATACCGAAAGCCGGGTCCGGTCGGTCATGAATTAGCCTGTCTTGAACGAAAATTTCATTTACAGTATGCCCCAAATCGTTCATCAATAGTGCGACTCTTTCAGCATATGACTGTCGTGTTTATCAGGAGATTATGATCGCATCGGCGCATATCATCGGCGGTAGATTCCTCGGCGGCGCCGAATTATTTTATGCGCGTCTGGTAACGGCATTGCATCGGCACGGACACGCGACGTTGGCGGTGACGGTTCCGGGCAGCCTGATCGCAACCGAGATTCCACCCGAGATCCCCCGGGTTCACATTCCGATGTGGGGTGTCTGGGATCTATGGTCACGCTGGCAAATTCAAAAGGCCATGCATGGGCATGGCCCAAATATCGTGCAAACTTATATGGGCCGCGCCACCCGGCTAACGCATCTGCCATCAGGCCGGCAACCCATTCACATTGCCCGGCTGGGCGGCTATTACGAACCGCGCGGGTACCGGCATGCCCATGCTTGGATCGTGGTCAGCCCAGGCATCGGCGATCACTTGATCCGGCATGGCTTTCCCAAGGATCGCATTTTTCATATCAGCAATTTCGTCACACCTTGCGAACCCAGCCCCGCAGCTACTCTACAACAACTGCGTCAAAAGCTGGCCATTCCTGACGATGGCCTGATCACCATCGCCGTAGGGCGTCTGCACCCGATTAAAGGCTTCGGCGACCTGTTGGCTGCCTTCGCCACCGTTCCCTCGCGCATCCATGACCGGCCCGTATATTTAGTCATTGTCGGCGACGGCCCGCTCGCCGCACAACTCAAGTGCTATGCCGAACAACTGGGGATCGCTGACCGCGTTCGCTGGCCCGGTTGGCGCGACGATGCAGGCCGCTTCCAGGAATTGGCTGATCTGTGTATCTGCTCGTCTCTGCAGGAGGGGGTCGCCAATGTGATTCTCGAAGCCTGGGCGCGGCGGCGGCCCGTTTTGGCGACTCGCACACTTGGGCCAATGGAAATCGCTGTTCACCAGAAAGATGCCTGGTTAACGCCCGCCGGTGATCCCGCCGCATTGGCGGCCTCGATGGAGTTGTTGTTGCGTGATGAATCGCTGCGCCGCGAACTGGCAGACAAAGGCTATCATACCTTGATTGCCCGGCATGGCGAGGAGGCCATCATTAGCGCGTATCTGGACCTGTATCGCCATCTGCTGGCGGGCTAGCTTCGCCGTTATGCGGGCAACTAAAATAAATCAAGACACCGAGAGAGACAAACAGATAGCAGGCCAGTTGCCGGGAGGTATAGGAAAAACTCAGCATCCCAGCGGTCACCAGCGCTGCTGCTGCCGCCAGCCAGATGCCCGCGTGCTGGCGCTCCCGGATGGATAAATGCCGCCACGATTGCATCAGCCGGACGAGCACTGCACCCAATAGCGCCATTAGCAGACTCACTCCTAGAACGCCAGTTTCATACCAAGCATCCAGAGCAAAATTATGCAGGTGCTTGACCTGGATGGAATCACCTCCAAGCTCAAAACGCAATACCTCACTTGCATAAGCGCCATTACCGATACCCATTCCCAACCATGGCCGCGCTGGAGGATGCGTCAACGCCTGCCGCCAGAGCGCGGTCCGGCCGGCAGTAAAAGCATCCAGCGGATGTTGGGAATCAAGTTCCGCTTTGCGGAAAGGTCCGGTATTGGCCGCAATACCGGCAGCCAGCACCAGCAGGGTCAGCAGGGTAACCCAGCGCAATCGCCACCCCAGCACCATTCTGCAAAAGACCGATAGTCCTGCAATAAGACCCAGGAGGGCCGCCCGCCCCTCAGCAATAGCTACATAGACCAATACAAAAGCGATGACGCCGGCCATTGCGCCATATCGCCAGCGAGATGGACTGCGCCACCATAACCAGGCAAGAAGGAATGGCAACAAAAACGGAAGGTTATCTTCTTGCAATTGCGCGGATGGGTCAAAGGGCTGGCCGGATCCACTCAGTAGATAATAGAGCAATAACAGGTACAATCCACCCAAGGTCAACGCGCCGAACAACGCCATGCTGCTCAGCAACCGCTCAGGGTTTACCGGTGATTCCCTCAGCGCTACCGGGATCAGGAGCAGCATGATGGTTTGCATGAAGTAACCCAGCCAAGTCCGCAATCCCCCCACAGGATCGATCGCGCCGGGAATCGTCAGCAGAAAAGCACTCAATAACGCTAGGTACAGCAGCACTATAGGACGGTCCAGCCGATCCCGGCGGCCCCAGAAGCTAAGCAGGCCCCATACGGCATAGCAACCAGCCAGGGTATTGAACAGCCCTCGTCCGCCTAACTGAGCAAGCGGTAGCACTGCCGGTGACAACCAGCCCCAGCGAAAAAACGCCTCGTGAAACCGCTCAGGCAACAGGACTATCTTCATCAAATCGATCCAGGCGTGCGAAAGCATCAAGTACACGGGCGACCGTGATAGCGGCCATACCGCTATGATTGGCAGGTGGGGTAATCGCGTGAATGAAGCGGGAATGAGTCAGTGGCGGCGATCCACCAAACAACCCCAGTACCGGCGTTTCCAGTGCAGCGGCCATGTTCAAGACACCGGTATCGTTACCGATATAGCAACGGCTATTGGCTAGCAAAGCCGCCGTCTGCTCCAGCGGTAAGGCCACTGCATCTGCTGCTACACCGCCACTGTCCTGCACCCGATGCAAAATCTCATCAGCCAGCACGCGTTCCGCAGGCCCACCGATGATGAAGATGGAACCGGATCGCTGGCGGCGCAACGCCAATGCCAATTCGACGAAACACGTTGCGCCCCATTGCTTCCAGGATTCACTGCTGCCGATACCCAACGCGATCCAAGGTTGGGGCCAACCAGCAAACCGCTCTGCCACGGCTTGCCTCGCTGCGGCCAGCACTGGCAATCGCGGCTCCGGTTCCGTCCGGGAAATTTTTAATAAATCCAGCAGGGCATCCGCCCGGACGAGCGGTGACGCATGATGGAATTCGACAGGCAGCCTTATAGGAACGCTCAGCAGCAGAGGTTGCAAGCCGATCCCATAGCCGATCCGTTCCGGAATGCCCGCCAGCCAGGCCGTCAACACATAGCGAGCACTAGCATGCAGGAACCACACTCGCTGATAGGCGCCTTGACGCAGCAAGTTCACCAGCCGGAAGACTCCTTTGACCCCGGCGTGCCGGCCAGCGTCACGCTCTAGCCATAGAACGCGCCCCACACAGGGATCGGCGCAGAGCAATCGATCGGCTTGAGAGCGTGGCTTGGTCAGGATATCCACCTGCCCAGCCATGGCCGTTGCAGCGATGGCGTGGATGTGCGGTAAATGCCAAACCATATCACCGATGCCGGGCAAAGGTTGCACAATCAGAGTCCGGCCCGAAGGCGCAAGCATCATGTGTGGCTCCGAGAAGTTTGATATAGCCATTCATACAGCGCCAAGGTTTCATCGAGCATACTTTGCAAAGTAAACACCGGCTCCATGGGCACAGGTGGCGCGGCGGTCAATAATGCGATCACCCGCTCCATTAGGCTGCGCAAATCGCCCGGCGGTGTCAGCCCTGCGGGATAAAGCCGATGTAGAATTTCACCGACGCCGCCGTGGTCATAACCGGCCACTGGAATCCCTAAACTCAGCGCCTCCAATACGGTACGCCCAAAGGACTCCGGTTGCGCCGACAGCGATAGCACCAGCGTGGAAGTGGCGTAAATCTCACGCATGTCAGCACGGTGACCCGCAAACAGGATCGCGTCATTTAATCCTCGGGTCTGGACCTGATATTGAAGTTGATCAGCATAGCGTTGCCGGCCTGGCTCCACGCCACCGGCGATTAATCCATAAACCGGCAAGCCACGCACACGTAACTCATTGATCAATTTGATAAACTCTTCATGACCCTTGAGCCGGCTCAACCGGCCCGGCAGGGTCAGCACCTGAGCATTCCGTAGTTGAGGGTAGCGCTGGTACCATTCGGCCAACCATTTGGATGCAGGTTGATAGCCGTAGGGAAATGCCGCCGGATCGACGCCGCGCGGAATGACCTGGATGCGTTCCGCTGGCAATCGCGGGTAGTGGCGTTGCAGGTAGTCGCGAATCGTTTCTGACACGGCGATCACCCGTTCACCCCGCGTCATGATGGCGCTGTATCTGGAAACCGAATACAGGCCATGAACGGTGGTGACGAAGCGTGGACGGGTCATCGGGTCCATCCCGCGCCAGGCCAGCCAGCCGGCCCAGGCAGGCAACCGTGAACGGGCATGCAGGATATCGATACGCTGTTCAGCCAGCCAGCGCCGCAATGGCCAGACCCAGCGCAGGGTCAACGGCGATTTGACGCCGAGCGGCCAAGCCAGATGCTGACTCCCCTCATCTACCAGTTGAGGAACCAGCCGCCCGCCAGCAGAGATCACAACCGAGCGATGACCGCACCGGACCAATTCCCGCGCGACTTCGAGAGTGCCGCGCTCCACTCCACCCCCATTTAGTGCTGGAATCAGTTGTGCTACGCTCAGGCGAACCATCGCTCGATGATCCAGTGGGCGCAACGTTCCGCCTCATTGAAGATTCCGGAAGGGCGACGCAGCCGGCAATCACGCGACCAGTCAGTAAAAAAGGTCGCCCAACCCTCGGCTGCCAACCGTTCCAGCCCCTGGCTGACCCGGTTCATGCGCCGGGACGGAACTTCCAGTACCCCAACCGCCGCCCCAGCGGTCAATGCTTCGTAAACCATTGATACACTGTCGGCGGTGACCCAAGCCTGTCCCGCCCGCGCCAGTTGCGCCGGCAACCAGTCCGGGCCGGTCTCCGTGATGGGAATCACGGTCAATCGCTCTGCGCAAGCGAGATGTTGCAGAAAATTCTGCGGAGTGCGGCGCGACGTCGTCAATGTCCAATGGATGGCAGGGTCAGCAGCGATAATTGCGGCGATTTGCCGATACAAACTTGGATTATCCCACGTGAAATGTGCAGAGGGTCCGCCGATCAGCAACAATCCTCGTCCCGGTTCCAAATGGTTGGAGGGTTGAATCCGGTTCAGCGCCCCGCGCGTGACCTGTACGTTCGGGCGGGCCGGTGGTGCATCGTGAGCAGGAATCAAACATAAATCAAAAAGGCACAGCGGCAAACTGGGCCGCATCAGCACAATCGCTTTACCACCCCGCATCCGGCGGGCGGCCAGCAAGGAAAGATGGGTGCGGTGGCCAGCGCCTAGCGCGATATCTGGAGCTGGCAGATCGTGCCAAGGGACTCGCTGCCCCCCCCCTAACGCGCTCAGGGCCATCATGGCAGGCAACGGATCTAGCGTGATGATTTCGACGGGCCGCAGCCGGTTTAGCGCGTCGGCCAATCCCTGACTCTGGTTATCGTGCCCCGCCTTGCCATCACTGAAGCGCCAGACGACGCGTGGAGACGCTCGCGATTTCACCTGGCGCGCGACAGCGCTCAGTCCACCAGCACGAAATCCGCACCGCAATACGGGCACTTCGCCTTGCCGGTGGCTTCAATGGACAGATAAACCTTGGGATGAGAGTTCCACACTGTCATATCCGGCATGGGGCAGGATACCGGCAAATCAGCACGGTGGACTTCATAGGTTTTCTCAGCGTTCGGCATAACCTTGGCGGAAACAGCGGCGGCGGCTGCCATGATGTTATTCTCCTAATGCTTTATTAAGTAATGTAACTGGTTTTCTTGAGGAAGTTAAACCAGCGACAGCCATTCGGAATAGCGATCGCGACGGCCATGAACTTGATCGAAGTACATCGCTTGCAGGCGCTGAGTGATCGGACCGCGCTGGCCAGGACCGATGGTGCGGCCATCCACTTCGCGGATCGGCGTGACTTCCGCCGCCGTGCCAGTAAAGAAGGCTTCATCAGCAATGTACACTTCGTCGCGGGTGATGCGCTTTTCCCGTACCGGAATGTTGAGATCAGCGGCGAAACGGATGATGGTGTCGCGAGTGATGCCTTCCAATGCGGAAGTCAGATCCGGGGTATAAATGATCCCGTCACGGACAATAAAGATATTTTCACCGCTGCCTTCGGATACATAGCCCTCGGTATCTAACAGCATGGCCTCGTCGTACCCATCGCGCAGAGCGTCGGCGAGGGCCAGCATCGAGTTCATGTAGTTACCGTTGGCTTTAGCCTTGCACATGGTGACGTTGACATGATGCCGGCTGAACGAAGAGGTGCGAATACGAATGCCACGTTCGAGGTTCTCCGCACCCAGATAGGCACCCCATTCCCAGGCAGCGACGATGACATGCACTTTGAGATTATCGGCACGCAGCCCCATGCCCTCTGATCCGTAGAAGCACATCGGACGGATATAAGCGCTGGCTAGGTTATTGGTGCGCACCGCCTGCTGACAGGCCGCGTTAATTTCGTCCTTGCTGTAGGGCATCGGCATCCCGACGATGTGCGCCGAACGGAACAACCGGTCGGTATGCGCCTGGAGCCGGAAGATCGCCGCACCCCGGTCCGTGGCATAGGCGCGAACGCCTTCGAAAACTCCCATGCCATAGTGCAGCGTATGGGTCAGAACATGGGTGTTGGCTTCGCGCCAGGGCGTCAGCTCACCGTCATACCAGATCAGACCATCGCGGTCAGACATTGTCATTACTCGTGTCTCCCCAAAATATATTGTGCGGGTTCAATCGCCTTCCATGAGACGTCGCCAGATACCCATCACGCTTTCACGGGCTTCCCGCGCCTCGTCCATCGAAATCCGGGCAGGCTGTTCTTGCAACTTGAGCAGGTGAATGCGCCGGCGCAGTCCACGATAAGCGTGACGCATCCGTGCAGCATCCGCGATAGAGAGAATGCCGAAGCGTTCCAGCCCGTCAATCTGCCGGATGTTGTCGGTAAAAATCAGTAAATCGGGGCAGCGGCAGGCATTCGCCAAAACTTCATATTGCACCATAAATTCAATATCGGCGATACCACCCTGGCCCTGCTTGAGATCAAAGCTTTCATTGGTGCTGGTATCCAGCTCGGCGCGCATCCGTTCGCGCATGTCGCACACCTCCTGGCGCAACTGGACTGGATCGCGCTCGCGCTGCAAAATTTCCCGGCGGATGGCCTGAAATCGCTCAACCAGCGGGGCCGGACCGGCCACCACTCGCGCCCGCACCAGTGCTTGATGCTCCCAGGTCCACGCCTGATGATTCTCATACTCAGCGAAAGCCTCGAAGGAACTGACCAGCAAACCGGCACGGCCACTGGGCCGCAATCGAGTGTCAACTTCATAAAGATCGCCAGCACCGGTGCGGGTAGTGAGTAAATGGACAATCCGCTGGAGCAATTTGGCGAAGAACGCTGCGTTGTCGATTTGGCGCGGTCCCGTGGTGAGCTGCCGGCCGCCGGTGCTGTCATGCAGAAACACCAAGTCCAAATCGGAACCGTAATTGAGCTCAATCCCGCCAAGTTTGCCATAGGCGACGATGGCAAATTGCGCGTCCCGTTCCACGCCCTCGACCATGCAACGAGGCTGGCCAAATCGAGGGCTAAGATGGGCCCAGGCTAGCTCCAGCACCTTGCGCAATAGCGTTTCGGCGATCTCTGTCAGGTGATCGCTGACGATCATCAATGGCATGGCGCCACTGACATCAGCGGCAGCAACCCGCAGCACCTGAACCTGCTTGAAGTAACGCAACGCATTGAGCTGCTCTTCGGCATCGTTAGCCGGCGCCTGCTGGAGTTGCTGCTCCAGTTCCAGCGCCAGCCGTGGCCGGTCAAGCGGCGCATACAAAGTAGCGGGACTGAGCAAGTCATCGAGCAACAGCGGATAGCGCGTCAGATGCTGAGCAATCCAGCCACTCGCAGCGCACAGTTTGACCAGTTGCGCCAGCGCCTGGGGGTGATCCGCCAGCAGTGCCAAATACACCGAGCGGCGGGCCACAGCTTCCACCAGATTGAGAATGCGCTCCAGCGTCGCTGCGGGTTGTGGCACAGCGGTTACTGCTTCCAATATGCTCGGGATCAAGGTATCCAGCCGCGCCCGCCCGCGCGGACTCATGGCGCGGTAGCTGAAACCGTTACGTAATGCCCGCAACCGGTTCCAGGCTGAAGCAGGATTCTCGAAACCTCGCTCAGTCAGTAATCGCTGGGCGTGCTCCTCGTCAGGATCGCCGTGCCACAGCTCTACCAGATCAGTGTTGCCCGCCGCCGGCAGTTGCCCGGTTCCATTGCCAAACACCTGGGCAAATTGATGACTCACTTGTTCGGTATGCCGCGCCAGTTCCTGGTTGAAAGTGTCCCAATCAGGATAACCCATGGCATAGGCCAGCCGTAATTTCGCTAATCCGTCTTCCGGCAGTTCGTGCGTCTGGCGGTCCGCCCAGGCTTGCAGCCGGTTTTCCACCCGGCGTAGAAATACATAAGCTTTCTTAAGAGCGTCTACCGCAGATTCAGGCAAACGGCCGCTGGCTGCCAAATTATCGAGTACCACGACAATGCTGCGTTCCCGCAATGCCGGTTCGCGGCCGCCATAAATAAGCTGGAACGCTTGGCCAATAAATTCAATCTCGCGGATACCGCCTGGCCCCAATTTAATATTGCGTTGCATCCCCTTGCGTTCCACTTCCTGGGCAATGAGGGCTTTCATGCCGCGCAGCGCCTCGAAGGCGTTGTAATCCAAGTAGCGGCGGTAAACAAATGGCCGTAATGCTGTCAGCAACTGCCCGCCTGCCAGCGGGTGGCCCGCAATCACCCGCGCCTTGATCATTGCGTAGCGCTCCCAGTCCCGGCCATGGTTCTGGTAATAATCTTCAAAGGCGGCAAACGACATCGCCAGCGGTCCAGAATCGCCGAATGGGCGCAACCGTAAATCCACGCGAAAGACAAAACCTTCTGCCGTGATTTCAGCCAGCGACTTACTCAGACGCTGGCCCAATCGCCGAAAGAATTCCTCATTGCTCACCACACGGGGACCATCGGTCTGTCCCTGACACGGATAGGTCAGGATCAAATCGATATCGGAGGAAAAATTCAGCTCGCAGCCACCGAGTTTGCCCATCCCGAGCACTACCAGTTGTTGCGGCTGGCCTTCGGCATCACGAGGCACGCCGTAACGCTGCTGGCACTGCCAAGCGTACAACCGGTCCAGCGCCGCGCTGACCGCAACATCTGCCAGACCGGTCAAATCGTTCAGCGTTTCGGTTAATCCAGACAGCCCGGCCAGATCGCGCCAAGCGATGCGCACCATTTCCCGGCGGCGGAACCGGCGCAGCGCTACCCCAAGCTGCGCTTCATCGGTGACGTTCACCAAGCACTGCTCAAGCCGTTCCGCTAAATCATTTAGCGCATAATGTGTTGACAAATCACCGCTAGCCAGCAGCTCCTGTAACAATGCGGGTTCGCGGATGCAGGCGCGGGCGGCAAATTCGCTGCATGCCCAAACCTGCACCAAGGGTTCTAGCGCTATCCCAGCCGGCAGTTCCAGTCCTACGGTTCGGGACGACTCCTGAAACGCCTCCCAATACTGCGCAACTTCATGCTGCAAGGACTCAGGAAGCCGGTTTAACGCCTGCTCGAATGCCGTCATGATGATGGCTCAGAAATCTTCTAATGAAGTATCGGATTCCCATCCTTGGGCAAATTTAAGGTGGCGGCATAGCGTCACCTTGGCTTACGGCCGCGTTGGCTCTACCGGCATCTCTTCTCCCGGTATGCTTTCATCCCTATTGGCTGATGGCATGAGCGGAATTTCTTGATCGTTCACAAACAATTTACCGCCCTCAAAGCGTGCGGCCGCTTTGTAGCGATCCCCCTCAAGCCGAATGAAACCGGCGGATGTCAACTCTTGAAGCTGTTGATTAGCCTGCATCATCGCCATATTTTGCACTGCATCTTCACTGGCAGGCTGATCTTGTTCTTCAACCTGACTCAGTAATTCTTCACGGATGGTATCCATCAATACGGTTTCGGCCAGCGTCTTGGAAGCGGCCACGTCCGCCTGGCCCTTTTCCAGCACCGCGAGGAGACCGGCTGGACCTTGCAGGACGCTCATGTCACCGAAATCCTGGAAATTCAGGATCAATTGACCCTGCCAATCCCCCTGAGTCATGTTTGCCTGGGTATCGAGAGTCAACTCCGGTTTGCCGCGCAGCAGTGCTTTAACCAGATTCAGCAACTCGCTCAACGCCTGTGGATTATCCGGATCGCTGGAAATTTTTTGCTGCCACTGCTGCAATTGCTCGACCGCTGAGCCATCCAAATTGCGCAGCGCCAAGTGCAAGCGGCCGGTTCCGCTTTGCTGATCGACAGTGATTTGGCTGGCGTTGATCAACATCTCGCCGGCGACTTGCTGCGGGTTCTGCTGGCTCAGCGAGCCGGTCATGCTAAGACCGGTCATGCTAAACGGTGCGCCACTCGTCTGATCCTGGGCGCGCAACTCACCGATCTTGAAGCTGGATTCCCCGAATAACAGGCCAAAAGCACCCTTGCGCTGATTGACCGTCATGGTCAAGCCGCTCAGCGTCACATGGCCGCCACCCGTCACCGGTTGAGCCTCGGCCTCGCTAACAGCCTCGGGCTTTCCGGCCGCTTCCAGGCGGTCCACGGTGAGATGGCCTTGCACGGCAGTGGAATGGGCCGCGACTTGAAACTGGCCCTGCAACCCTGAGAACTGGAGGCTTTGCACCTCCTCGACATCATTCAACGTCAACGGCGGCATGGTGATTTGTGTATCGCTGGCGCCGTCGAAAGCGATTTTCGAGAGCGCGATCACCGGTTCCTGATTGCCGTACCATTTTGCCAGTTCGCGAGTCCAAGCGCTGCTGTCCGGGTCAAGGGTGGCGCGCACCACCGCACCGGTCCACACCATCGGTATGCCAGGCACATCCCGGCCGGCCAGCGGTAGCGGACCGTGATAAATATCCTGGCGAATTGCGAAGGACAGATCCGAGTCACCGGGATCGCTGCCTTCCGATAGCCGTGCAACGTCGACCCGGGTCACAACCTGTGATGAAAACAGACCGCGCTGGTAACGAACCGTGCTGAGCTTGATGTTGCTTTTCGACCCTTCCGCCAAGGCTCCCTCGTACCAGCGTTCAGCCTGCAACCCCGACCAGTAGGATGCGCCGGTCACACCGGCAGCGGCTAGCACCAGAATGGCGATGATGACGCCAAACAGCTTCTTCATATCTGCTCCTTCCTTATGATGTGGATAAGCCGCATTATTCTACATGATCAAATAGTTACTCACTCATCAGTGCCTGTAATTCTTGCACACGGCGTTCTAACAACTCTGCATCGCCGCGTGTTTCCACATTCAGCCGCAGCAACGGCTCGGTGTTGGACGAACGCACGTTGAAGCGCCAATCAGCAAATTCCAGGCTAAGGCCATCAGTTTCATCAACCATTGGTTGCTGGTTAGCGTAGGCAGCGCGTATCTTCTCAATCGTGGCGTGTGCATCGGCGGCCTGGAAATTGATCTCGCCACTGCAAGGAAAGGCGCGCATCCGCACATTGACCAGCGCTGACAGAGGCACATGACGCTGGCTGACCAGCTCGGCAATCAGCAACCAAGGAATCATCCCGCTATCGCAATAGGCAAATTCGCGGAAATAATGATGAGCACTCATCTCGCCACCGTAGATTGCATCCTCCTTACGCATCCGCTCCTTAATGAAGGCATGGCCGGTCTTGCTCTGCACCGGAATCCCGCCGGCCGAGCGGACTTGGGAGAGCGTATTCCAAGTAAGCCGGGGATCATGAATGATTTTCGATCCTGGATGCCGCATCAGCAAGGTCTCTGCCAGCAGGCCGACCAAGTAATAACCCTCGATGAACCGCCCGGTCTCGTCAAAGAAGAAACAGCGGTCGAAATCACCATCCCACGCCAGCCCCAGATCGGCGCCATGCTCACGCACAGCTTCGGCAGTGGCATTCCGGCATTCCGGCAGCAGCGGATTAGGAATGCCATGCGGAAAGGTTCCATCCGGCTCATGATGAATTTTGATGAATTGGAACGGCAGATACGGCTCCAAACCATCGATAATCGACCCTGCGCCCCCATTGCCGGCATTGACCACAATCTTCAGTGGCCGCAGAACATGGGGGTCGATGTAGCCGAGCAAATGCCGCAGGTAATCGCTTTTATCCGGCCGCTGAATGAGCGTACCGCGCCGGTGAGTGATGGTAAATTCATCGTCAGCGGCGGCCAGATCGCGGATGGCGAACAGATCATTATCGCCGCTGATGGGTTTAGCCTGCTCACGCACCAGCTTCATGCCATTGTAATCCATTGGATTATGGCTGGCCGTCACCATGATCCCACCATCGAGGCGATGATCAAATGTGGCGAAGTAGATTTCTTCGGTACCGCACAGCCCAATGTCCAGCACATCCGCGCCGCCGTCCAATAACCCGCTGGTCAATGCTGCACTCAGCGCTGGACTGCTTAATCGCACGTCATGGCCAACCGCCACCCGCCGGGGCCGCAGAAAGATTGCATAGGCCCGGCCAATACGGTAGGCCAGATTTTCGTTTAATTCATCGGGAATCCGTCCACGAATATCATAGGCCTTAAAACAAGTCAGCTCATTCATGATTTACTCCTGACAACTTAATCTCCTCGCCCATAGGCATCGTCATAGCGCACAATATCGTCCTCGCCCAGATAGCTGCCAGACTGCACCTCAACGATCTCCAGCGGAATCTTGCCGGGATTCTCCAGCCGGTGACGCACACCGACCGAAATATAGGTGGATTGATTCTCGGTCAGCAAGAATACGTCCTCACCCCGGGTGACCCGCGCGGTACCACGCACGACGACCCAATGCTCCGCGCGATGATGATGCATTTGCGAGGACAGGCTGGCGCCTGGATTCACCGTGATACGTTTGACTTGGAAACGCTGATCGAAGTCGATGGAATCGTAACAGCCCCAAGGCCGGTAGACCTTGCGATGCATCCGCCCTTCCGGGCGTTGGCGGGTCTTGAGTTGATCGACCACTGCCTTCACTTCCTGAACCTGATCCTTGCTGGCGACCAGCACCGCATCCGCAGTTTCCACCACCACCAGATGCTCCACGCCGATCGTAGCGACCAGACGCGAAGCGGCATCGATGTAGGAATCACGGGAATCGACACTGATGACATCGCCACGCTTGATGTTGCCCTCCTGGTCCCGCTGGCCGACCTCCCACAACGCTGACCAGGAACCGACATCGTTCCAGCCCACCGCCAGCGGCATCACCACAGCATGATCGGTTTTCTCCATGACCGCATAGTCGATAGAATCCTTCGGACAGGCGGCAAACGCCTCGCGGCCCAGCCACAGAAAATCCCGGTCAGCCTGGTCCGTAGTAGCCAGCGCCCGCTGGCAAGCCGCCAGCATGGCCGGGGCAAAGCGCTCCAGTTCAGCCAAGAATGTCGAGGTGCTGAACATAAACATTCCGCTGTTCCAGTAATAATGACCGGATTCCAGATAGCTGAGCGCGGTTGCCAAATCGGGTTTTTCGACGAAACGGTCCACCTCATAAATTTCAGAGCCATCCAGCGGCGCGCCTGCCTGAATATAGCCATAACCGGTTTCTGGCATCGTTGGAATGATGCCGAAGGTGATCAGCCTGCCCGCCTCAGCATAAGGCGCTACCTGGCATACGGCAGTACGGAAGCCTTCGATGTCGGCAATCACATGATCGGAAGGCAGGACTAAAAGAACCGGGTCATCGCTACAGCGTTGCGCATGCAGGGCGGCAATTGCGACTGCCGGCGCAGTATTACGGCCGAGCGGTTCCAGAATCACTGCGGCCGGATGGATACCCACCGCCCGCAGTTGTTCCGCTACCATGAAACGATGTTCTTCGTTGCAGACCACCAATGGCGCGGCGATGTCCGGCAACCCAGCAACCCGTAGCGCGGTGTTCTGCAACATCGTGTTTTGGTCGACCAGCGGCAAGAATTGTTTTGGATAGGTTTCACGTGACAGCGGCCACAGCCGGGTGCCGCTGCCCCCAGAAAGAATAACGGGGATTATCATGCTTTTTCGCCTCGGCCAATCGCGTAATAGACAAAACCTTGTTCGCGAAGATATTCGGGATCGTAAAGATTACGGCCATCAAAGATCACAGGCTGTTTGAGCATTTGGCGAATTGCTCCGAAATCAGGGCTGCGAAACAGACTCCACTCCGTAATGATCACCAGCGCGTCAGCACCGCTCAACGCATCCATGGGCCGGTCACACAACTGGAAATCCGGCCGCTCACCATAAAGGCGCCGAGCCTCGCTCATCGCTGCCGGATCATACGCTCGAATCGTGCAACCTTCCCGCCATAGTGCTTCCAATAGAACCCGGCTGGGCGCTTCGCGCATATCATCGGTGCCGGGCTTAAAAGCCAGCCCCCATAACGTAAAGGTCCGGCCCTGTAATTTGTTCTGAAAATGCCGCTGAATTTTAGTGAACAGCACTGTCTTTTGCTGGGCATTGACTGCTTCCACGGCCTGCAACAAGGTAGCCTGGTAATTCACTGAGCGGGCTGTGTACTCCAAGGCTTTGACGTCTTTTGGAAAGCAGCTTCCACCATATCCCGCGCCGGGATAGATAAAATGGTAGCCGATGCGCGGATCGGCGCCGATGCCGATGCGTACTTTCTCAATATCCGCACCCAGCCGTTCCGCCAGGTTGGCCATCTCGTTCATAAAGCTAATCTTAGTAGCCAGCATAGCGTTAGCGGCATACTTGGTCAGTTCCGCCGAGCGCACATCCATCTCAATCAGCCGGTCGTGGTTGCGGTTGAACGGCGCGTAAAGGTTACGCAACAACAAGGTAGCCCGGTGGTCGTCGTTGCCCACAATGATTCGATCAGGGCGCATAAAATCCGCCACTGCCGCGCCTTCCTTCAGAAATTCCGGATTGGAAACAACAGAGAAGGGGATATCCTGGCCACGCCCGGCGAGGATTTCAGCAATCGTCTCGCGCACCACGTCGGCCGTGCCGACCGGCACGGTGGACTTATCAATCACCACCCGGTAGTCCTGCAAATGCTGGCCGATGGAACGGGCGACCGTGCGGACATGCTGCAAGTCGGCGGAACCGTCTTCATCGGGAGGGGTACCGACCGCGATAAACTGGAACAGACCGTGGGCTACCCCCTCAGCCACCTCGGTGGTGAAGCGCAACCGGCCACTGGTGCTATTACGCCGGACCACCTCGTCAAGGCCCGGCTCATGAATGGGAATTTCGCCGCGCTGGAGCATGGCAATCTTGTGCGGATCGACATCCACGCATAACACATCATTACCTACCTCAGCAAAGCAGGCACCGGTGACCAGTCCGACATAGCCGGAGCCGAAGATCGTGATTTTCATAATTCAATTAACACTCTTAAGTGTCTGTAAAAACAATTAATGTTTTATGATGAAAGATCATTTTTAGCTTTATTATTGAGTCAACGCTCACCGGTCTCCCTGGTAACGGCATACTTTCCGCCACACAGTAGACATGGGAAACTATAGTTTAGTCACTTGATCGATCGCCATGCACTTCAGTAACCGCCGCTCACGCCAATGAGCACTTATAGCAAAACCGGGACTTACTCCATGGACTCCCATAAATGAGACTATCACTCTTTTGCAATGAAAACGCCTTGGGTCACGCTGGCCGTATTTGAAATTCTGCCCACTGCCGAAATTAACCGAGGCCGGTTATTGGCAGAGGGCGTTTCTTGCAGGCTCATGGATCGCTCACTATCAAGCCTCGGTTTAATCGCTAATGGGATTGAGATTCAAGTTCCTGAACCGGAATTGGAAAGAGCACAAAAAATACTGGCGCAGGATTTTTCCGGTGACCTGGATCTGGCGCCATGAATCGGCTGAGCTTCATGAGCAGTCTGTTGCGCCTGATTGCTGCGCTGCCGTTATCCTGGGTTCACCGGCTGGGTGCATTCTCCGGCTGGCTACTCTGGCGAATTCCCAGTAACCGATCCCGGCAGATCGCTGAGCGTAATCTAGCACTTTGTTTTCCCGAACGATCGGATACTGAACGGAATCGGCTGCTACGTCAGAGCCTGATGGAAGCAGGCAAAGGGTTTCTGGAACTGGGTCCGCTCTGGTTTTGGCACAGCGCGCGCGTCCTGGGATTGATTCGCGAATCCGCAGCAAGCGAGGCTGCATTAGCCGCTGCCGTGGATCGAAAACAAGGGGTGATGCTCATCACCCCGCATCTGGGTTCCTGGGAGATGGCCGGGCTGTATTATTCCAGCCGTTATCCGCTGACGATCCTTTACCGTCCCAGCCGGCTGGCTGAATTCGATGTGCTGAGCCGCCAAGGGCGGGGAAGAATGGGCGGACAGGCCGTTGCCACTGGGACTCAAGGTCTTCGTGCTTTATTGAAAGCGTTACAGCAAGGCAAGGTGCTTGGCATTCTCCCCGATCAGGATATCGGTAGCGATGATGGCGAAGTGGTCACGGGCCGGGTCTTTGCGCCATTCTTTGGCATCGCCGCCAGCACTATGACGCTGGTTTCGCGGCTGGCGCAGAAAACCGGCGCCGAAGTGTTTCTGACTTGGGCAGAACGATTGCCACACGGCCAGGGTTATGCCCTGCATCTGCGCGCCTTACCCGAGGTAACAGAAGCGGCAACATTAGAAGAATCCGTCGTGGCTTTAAATCAAGGTATCGAGGCGGCGGTTCGCACCTTGCCCGGACAATATCTGTGGGCCTACCGGCGATTCAGGACACGGCCGCCGGGTGAGTCTAGAATTTACTAATCACCACTCAGCGTCGGTCGACGCGACACCGGTCCACGCCATCACTCGGAGAATTCATCATGATCGTCAAATCCGGATTGCCGTATGCACTCATCCTGGCCGCCAGTTTCGGTATTGCTCCCGCCCAGGCGGCGGACCCGCTCATCACCATCAGCACGGGCAAGAGCGGCGGCGGCTATAACACTATTGGCGGGCGGCTGAAAAGCGTGCTAGCCGAACAGGATCAAGCTGCCAAGGTTCTCACCAGCGCCGGTTCACTGGAGAATCTCAACCGGCTTAACGATCCCGCCAGTCCAGTTAATGTCGGGCTGGCCCAGGCCGACGCCCTCAAATACTATCTCAAGGACCACCCTGGTTTTGCGGACAAGTTCATCAACCTGGGCGAGATTGGTCAGGAATGCGTGTTCATCGTGACCGGCAAGGACAGCGACATTCGCAGCGACAGTGACTTACAGGAAAAAGGTAAGGGCCGGCTGATCGCCGTGCAGTCACCAAACAGCGGCGTAGCAATAACCTGGGAGTATATGACCCTGCTGGAACCCGCGTTCAAGAATACCGCACCCGCATTCATGGACGGCGCTGAGGCGCTGCTGCAAATCAAGAGCGGCGGGAAAGCAAGTAAGATTCAAGCGGTCATGGTGGTGCAAAAACCGATGGCTCAATCCACCGAGATGCAAGTGATGCTGGATAATCCCAAGGATTTCCGGTTGATCCCGGTCAAGGACTGGGATTTGAACGATAAACTGCCTGATGGCAGCGCCGTGTACACTTTTGAAAACGTGACCGTCGCTGAGAAAAAATGGGGCTTCGACACCACGGTCGACACCATCTGCACGCGCGGATTGATGCTGGCCAACAAGGAGAAGCTGACGGCTGATCAGCGTACCCGGTTAGCCAAAGTGATGTTGCTGGCCGCCAGCCGGGTGGTAGGGGAAACTGGTAAATAGGCGGGTTACGCTGCGCTAACCTGCCCTGCGCACTACGTGCTTTGTAGCTTTGTAGGGTACGCGCCGCGTACCATCATTTCCAGGATCAGGAAAAGGTACGCAATGCGTACCCTGGCTGGCTTTGATAACGAGGTAACCGATCTATGAAACTCGAATTCGATGCGCAAGCCGATGCGGTTTACCTGGAATTGATTGATGTCGAGGTCGAAGAATCCAAGGAAATTCAGCCCGGCATTATTATGGACTACGACGCTGAAGGGCGAATCGTCGGCATTGAGGTTCTTTATGTCAGCAAGCGCGCTGAGTTACCGTTGAGGAAAGCCGCGTAGGCGTCAGGTACGCATCGCGTACCCTCATTCCGCCGTCGTCAGGAAAAGGCAAACACGTAGCGAGTAGGTCGGGCAAAAGCGCCGCGTTGCCCGACCGGTGCAGGGAGTTGAAGGGCGCATGTCAGATACGTCCGGTGCCCGACCTACTTGGCTACGCGCTTACCATGGTCCCTCTCTACACGTTACACTACACACTGAATCGTGATTATGAAACAAATCATGCTGTGTGAGAGGTAAAGCTGTGGAACAAATTGTCAATTTGCATATCGAGAAGTTGCCGGAGGGGGTATATCTTGCGACCTCTGAGGAGGTGCCCGGATTAGTCGCTCAAGGGTACACCCTTATCGAGACATTGGAGATTGCCCGTGATGTGGCCAAACGGTTGCTGGAGGCGCAAGCCGAGCGACAAAGTCCTATCCATCTCAAAACTGCCGAAGATGCTTTTGATTACCCGCTAGTAGTGAGCGGTTAATGGGAAAATTGGCGGGCTTTCGTTACCGTGAGATCGTCATGCGACTCAAGCGGTTGGGATTTGAGTTCGACCGTCAGGCCGCTGGTTCTCACGAAATTTGGTACAACTCTACGACGAACCGCTATACCACGATCCCTAATCATCCTGGGGATATGCCTGAAGGTACACTCAGAGTCATTTTGAAACAGGCCGGAATCAAGATGGAAGAGTTTTTAAGGAAGGATTAAAACAAGGGCGGGTTAGGGCGTCAGCCCG
>DDST01000017.1 GCA_002343485.1 Proteobacteria bacterium UBA2383 | reverse complement strand
ACCGGTGGAACCGGATTGGGCGCGAAGCAATTGGCAGAGTTTCTGCGTGCGGTTGCCGGAGGGATGCGACCAGCGCCAGGTCATGCAGTCGATGCTGGACGCCGGGGTAGCTACCCGTCGAGGGATTATGTGTTCCCATCGGGAAGCAGCTTATACGGTTAGAACCACATGGTCGTGCGGTGCGGAAGGCAATAATTGCCAGTGTGGTGCTGGCCGCTGTCAGCACTTGCGTCAAAGCGAACACGCGCAGGATCGAACGATTTTGTTACCGCTCTTTCCGCAAATGGAAAACGGGCAGCAGGATTATGTAGTTTCAGCCCTACTCAACGCAATGTTGTAAAAGTTTCTTGCTCTCCTCTTTAGATACTTCGCTGAAACATAACTACAACCTGCATTGCTTTCGAGACAATGCCCATATTGATTGGATTGGTCTAACTCTCATCAATGAATGGCTGTCTCAACTGGATTGTTCAACGCATGGTTGCGTTTTGATTTATCCCGATCTTTATCGAATGAATTATTGAATGGTGTGGGTTTCGCCTCAGTTCTTAAAGATGCGTACTGCGATCAGCTAACCTCGATCCAACAATAAAGTGTTAACCCACAACTAGAGTTTTATAGGGATGAACATGTCAACCAATACGATGCCTTTACGTAGTCGATTTCTTCCAAAATCATATTTCTTGGATTTACTGCATCGCGAAAAATATCGATCTGATCGCTGGAATACACCGTTGTCGATCGCAATGTTTCGCCGGCATCGCGAAGAAGAAAATGATTCAACAAATCTTATGGAGAGTTTTAGCAAATTTTTTTATCCTCTCGAGAACGGTATTCGCGAGACCGATGCTCTCGCTTACCTTGGTGAAGATCTTATAGCGTTGCTGTTACCCGATACCGATAATGAAGGAATGAAAACATTAATAAAAAAAGTTGTGAATGGCCACACAAAACTACCTTTCACTGTGGCCACGGGAACCTATCCCGATCAGATTTTTCAGCAAATCTTAGTAGGGAATCAACCTTCAAAAAATGCTTTAGATTTATCGTCCGATCAGCTCTTGGAATCCGATCCAGTTGGCTATCCATTAAAAAGGACTTTGGATATTGTAGGTGCCACCATCGCTCTTCTATTATTTTCACCCATTATTTTGTTGACCGCCTTAGCAGTTAAGATCACCTCGCCTGGACCTATTATTTTCAAGCAGGATCGTTTGGGACAAAAAGGCCGTACTTTTTCTTTCTATAAGTTTCGGTCAATGAAAAATAATAATGATAATCAAATTCATCGCGAATACGTCACTCAACTCATTCAGGGTGATCTTGCTAAAATCAATCAAGGTGATTCGGAAAAACCCTTGTATAAAATGAAAACAGATCCGAGAGTGACTTGGGTAGGGCGAATCATTCGTAAGACCAGCATCGACGAATTGCCGCAATTGTTTAACGTGCTCAAGGGGGAGATGAGCTTAGTCGGTCCCCGTCCTCCTCTACGCTACGAAGCGGATCATTATCAGTCTTGGCATCTCAGGCGAATCCTGGATGCAAAACCCGGTATTACTGGGCTTTGGCAAGTTGAAGGTCGGAGCAGGACGACTTTTGACGAGATGGTCCGGTTGGACATTCGTTATATGCGAAATTGCTCGCTGTCGTTGGATTTGAAGATATTGCTCAAAACATTCAAGGTTGTCCTGCAATGCGACGGTGTGGGCTGATACTCAAGCTAATCAAACCCGGAAAAGGCTTAAGCTAACCCAGACACTATTCATACCATGGCATCAATTGCCCGACATATCCCTTTTGTGCCTTCTAAATTGCGCGGTGATCCCCAGACTGAGGAATCGACTCAGAGCGAGCAGCCTAGTTACGGCCAGATTCTGAAATCGTCGGCGTTAATCGGTGGTTCGTCAGTGCTGACTATTCTGGTTGGCATCGCGCGGACTAAGGCGATGGCGGTGATGCTGGGACCAACTGGGTTTGGCCTGATGGGCTTGTATAGCTCGATCATCGATCTGGCTTTGGCCGTCGCCAGCATGGGCATCGGTAGCAGTGGGGTGCGCCAGATCGCGGAGTCGGTCAGCACGGGAGATGAGATCCGCATTGCCCGCACTGTCATCGTGCTGCGTCGAACGGCCGTTCTGCTCGGAATATTGGGCGCGGTGCTGGTGGTGGTGTTCTCCGCTCCGCTGTCCACCTTGACCTTTGGCAGTGATCGACACGCTGGCGCGGTTGCGCTGCTGGGTTTCGCGGTGTTTTTTCGTTCGGTATCGGCAGGTCAGGGTGCACTGATTCAGGGTATGCGGCGCATCGCCGATCTGGCCAAGATGGGGGTCTGGGGGGCGCTCTTGGGAGCGATTCTCAGCATCGTCCTGGTGTATTTTCTGGGCGAGCAGGGGGTAGCTCCGTCGCTGGTCGCCGCCGCCGCGATGGGGCTGGTGATTTCATGGGGGTATAGCCGGAAGGTCAAGATCGAGTATCCGGTCATGACCCGCGCCGAAATGAGTCAGGAAGCGGCTTCGCTGCTGAAGCTGGGGTTCGCGTTCATGGCAAGCGGCATCCTAATGATGGGGGTGGCCTACGCGGTCCGCGCCATCGTTCTGCGCTTGGACGGACTTGACGCGGCCGGGTTCTATTCGGCGGCCTGGACCCTGGGGGGGCTTTATGTGGGGATCATCCTGCAGGCCATGGGGGCGGATTTCTACCCCCGTTTGGTGGGCGTTGCCCAAGACAATGAGCAGTGTAACCGCCTGGTTAACGAACAGACGCAAGTGAGTCTGTTGCTGGCGGGACCGGGGGTGATCGCGACTCTCACGTTTGCGCCGCTGATTATTTTGTTTTTTTACAGCGCCAAATTTTATGAAACGGTTGAGGTTCTGCGCTGGATTTGCCTGGGGATCGCGCTGCGTGTGATTACTTGGCCGATCGGTTTCATCATCGTGGCGAAGAATCGGCAAGCCATTTTTTTAGCCGCCGAGGCGGCTTGGACTGTCGTCAACGTTGGTCTTACATGGCTTTGTGTGAAGGCTTTTGGTCTAAACGGTGCCGGTATAGCTTTCTTTGGTTCGTATGTTTTTCATGGATTGATGATCTACCCGATTGTGAGGCGGCTCAGTGGGTTTCGCTGGTCAGCTATAAATAGGAAAACGGGTTTGCTTTTCGTGTCCTCGAGCATGATCGTATTCTGTGGGTTTTATGTACTACCACTCTTTTGGGCTTACGGCGTCGGGACGTTGATGGTAATTCTGAGTGGCGTTTATTCGATTCGAGTTCTCCTTAATCTGGTCGCTCCGGAACAGATTCCGCTTCCTGCGCGGCGGCTGCTCGTCCAATTTCGCTTCGTACGAGGGTGTTCTAAAGACGGAATCTAAACCTAATAATATGTGCGGATTCACCGACGCTAATCAACAGAGAGATTATGCAGGTTGGAAGCCTGTGAACAATTGATCAAATTGTAAAACTTTGGTACCAGTTCATTTCATTGAGCACCCAATTTCCGTAGTTACTAAAAACTAACACTAAAGGTTTATCATTTAAAAAGCCCTCGTTGAGGTAATAATTTGAAAATCCTCGTTTTCGGCGATCAACTAGTGGTAGGTGGGAGTCAGGTGAACGCCATCGAACTCACTGCGGCACTTCGCGACCTTCACGGTTACGATGTGGTGTATTTCGCCACGCCAGGCCCGATGGTCAAGCTAGTCGAGGAAAAAAGACTGCGCTTTCTGCCCGCGCCCGAAGCGCACAGTTATCCGTGGCCAGCAAGAATACGTGCTTTGCGTGAAGCGGTACGGAATGAACATCCCGACCTCTTGCACGTATGGGAATGGGGACAATGCCTCGACGCCTTTTACGGGGTGCACTTCTCAATGCGACTTCCTGTCCTAGTTTCGCACATGATGATGAATCTGACGCGTCTTCTACCCAAGCGGCTGCCGACGACCTACGGCACGCCGGAACTTCGGGATCAGGCGAAAGCGGCGGGGCGCTGGCCAGTGGAACTCCTCCTACCGCCGGTCGACGTCCACCTGAATGCACCAGACACTGTTGACCCGGCACCCTTCCGCAAGCAGTACGGCATCAAGGACGGCGATGTCACGCTGGTGACTGTCTCCCGGCTTCATCCGCAACTGAAGTCAGAGAGTCTGTTTCGGACCGTCGATGTCGTCCGCCGGTTGGGACGCGACCTACCGCTGCGATTCGTGATCGTGGGGGACGGCGACATTCGTACCAGTCTCGAACAACTGGCGGACGAAGTCAACGCCGAGTTAGGACGCCCTGCTGTAGTGTTGACCGGTGCGCTCCTCGACCCACGTCCGGCGTATGCCGCAGCCGACATCGTCATCGGCATGGGTGGTTCAGCCCTGCGTGGAATGGCGTTCAGCAAACCAGTTATTATAGTAGGAGAGCAGGGTTTTTCCTCGCCATTGACCATTGAAACCGCAGAATCCTTTTACTACAAGGGCATTTACGGACGGGGCGACGGCGATCCTCATAACGCGCGCCTCGTCGAGAACATCGGCAGCCTTGCAGAGCATCCCGACAAGCTCCAGGCACTGGGGGAGTTCTCGCGCCAGTTCGTCGTGCAGCATTTTTCGCTGGGTGCAGTCGCTAGCCAACTTTCAGACATTTGTCGTGCTGCTGTGAATCAAGTGCCACCGTTCCATGTTGGTGTGGCCGATGGGTTCAGATCGGCTGCTGTTAGCTTAATTGAAGGCGAGGCCTTGCCTTACTGGAGTCTTCGGAACATGTACCACAGCCTCGGAGGTCCGCCAGTTTTTCCAGCTATAAGGCAGGCACGTCGCAAATTTGTTTCTCTCTTTGGCAACCAAAGTAAGACGATCTTGAGAGAGGCTAAAGAAAGCGGACTTAAATATCCGAAATAGTCTCTGAATTTTCATCCTGGGAAGCACACCACTTGCAGCAAAGACAAGATCGCAAATTGAACGATAAGTGCCCTTCTATTTCCGTTGTGATGAGTGTTTATAACGGCGAGCGCTTCTTGCGCGAAGCTGTCGAGAGTATTCTGAACCAAACCTTTCGCGACTTCGAGTTTATTATTATTGATGATGGCTCGAATGACACCTCAGCCTCAATGCTTGATTTTTACCAGAGAAAAGATCTACGAGTACGAGTTTATCATCAAAAGAATAAAGGATTGGTCGAATCTTTAAATCGTGGTTGTGGGTTCGCACGGGGCAAGTACATCGCACGGATGGATGTCGACGATATTGCTATCAGGAACCGCCTAATGTGGCAAGTAGATTTCATGGAAAAGCATCCAGAGATCGGCGTCGTTGGCGGTGCTATCGAGGTAGTTAATACAACTGGTAAGTCGTTGGTAACTCACCGCTATCCAATCAACAACCGTGAGATCCAACAAGCGCTCGTTCGCGGTGATTGTCCGTTGGTTCATCCTGCCATTCTCATGCGGAAAGAGGTTTTTGTATCAGTGGGAGGATACAGAAAGTTTGTAGTTGACGCTGAGGACTATGACTTATGGTTGAGAATTGCGGATCGATCCCAATTAGCCAACCTTGAGATGGTGGTACTGAAATACAGGCGCCATCCTCACCAAATATCGATACATAGATTTAAACAACAGGCACTCAGCAATCTTGCTGCCCGACTTTCTGCGGTGTCGAGAAAAAATGGGAAGCCGGATGCTTTGGTCTCAGTCAAAGAAATTACGCCATCTGTTTTGATGGAACTTGGTATGAGCGAGGCCATGCAGCAAGCTGCTGTGGTGAGATCATACCTTACGTCTATCCTCAGTATGTACGAGGCCTGTGAATACTCGGCAGCTTGTAAACTAATGAATGAAATGTTGCACTCTTCTGAGTGGAAACACGCTGAGAGCGCGGCAGTCTCTGACTCCCATGTATTGAGGGCAAGAATATATTGGCACCAAAGGAAATTCGCGAAAAGCATCCTCAACGCTGGTCACGCGGTTATCACACGACCAATTATACTAGCGCGTCCTCTGAAACCCTTGCTAAGCCAGTTGCGGCTGCCTAAGGCCGCGAAAATTTAGCCTAGCGTTCGACATTAACAGCGACAATAACATCATCACACCACTCGACGAATGGTCGAGTACTAGTTTTGACACATCTCAATGGCCCTAATTATCCGCATTGACGTAGACAGGCCATACGGAAAGCGGCCCATTTTAAGGCATCTGCTTAGTAGACTAAGTTCTGATTTTTATTTTCCAAAAATTGAGATACTGGGATATCTTAAGGAACTTAGAATTATCCTGCAAATGCTGAATGAAAGAAAGGCAAGGGCTTATCTTTTCTTTCGGCGATGTACGTTGCCTTCAGAAGCTGTGCTCAAACTAATCACCCAAGGAAACCATAAAATTGGGCTTCATCTCGAAAATTCTCGCTCCTTTAATAGTTTTGTCATAGAAAAGAAAATGCTAGAGCGACATACCGGGAAATCGATATTGGCGGTTTCGAAACACGGTTCTGGCGGAGCAAAGTATGGCCTTTATCACTATGCTCCCTATGAGCCAGACAAATATATGGAATGGGCACGACAAAGTCGAATGAAACTGTTTTTAGGGAACCTTGAAGACCCCTCCATCAAATCTTCAGTCGATGAAGCAGGGTTTCATGTCTTTCCCTCAGCATTCTGGCTAGAGCCGGCATGGAGAGACACGAAAAAATTCACTGTAGATTGGCTTCTTGCCGAGGCAAAATCCTCCGATATCGTTTTGCTCATTCACCCGGAAAATGTGTTGGCCGACCCTACGCTCATAGAAAAATTCAAACGCTTATTGCTTTCGCTTGAAACCAGGACCCTGGAATGAGTCGCAAGCCAAACACTCAGAAATCAGTGCTGATGATTGCCTACACGAACTATCGGACCGATCCCCGAGTGATTCGCGAGGCAGAGGCGGCTGTGAGTGGAGGTTTCGAAGTTGATTTCATTGCCCTGCGCCGGGAGGACGATCCCCCTCAGGAAAAAATTCGAGGTGTTCGGGTCATTCACCTGAATCAAAGGCGGTATCGAGGCGGAGGAGTGCTTCGGTACATGCTTTCATACCTTGAGTTCTTCCTGCGATGTCTTTTTAAAACCGCTTTGTTACATCTTAAAAAGGGGTATCGGATTGTCCATGTTAATAACATGCCGGATTTCTTTGTCTTCTGCGCGTTGCTGCCAAAGCTAATGGGGGCCAAAGTCGTACTGGATATTCACGATCCGATGCCGAATACCTTCGCTTCCAAGTTTAAGAGTGGAGAAAAAGGGTTATTTTTTAAGTTGCTACTCTGGCAGGAGCGGCTAAGCGCGTCTTTCGCTGACCAAGTCCTTACCGTTCACGACCCGGTTAAAGATTACGTTCTGGTTAATCAACATCGATTAGACTCCGACTCGATTCAAGTCATTGCTAATTTTGCTGACGACACATTATTCCCGCTACGGGAACCCAAGCCATTCGATGGTAAGCTTCGCCTCGTTTTCCACGGCAGCATTTTGGAACGCTATGGGCTGCGCAATGCCATGTTGGCGTTGGCGGGAATGCGTCACAAGGATCGAATCACCGTGAAAATTATCGGCGAGGGAGACTTTAGCGATCAATTGAAAGAAATGATCACCACTCTCGGCTTGGGTACCATCGTGCAGTTTGACAACCGTATGTACCCATTACATGAAATTCCTCAGCGGCTGGCGGACTGTAATCTTGGCCTAGTACCGTTGGAAATTTCCTCAATTACCAATTACGCGCTGCCGTTGAAATTGCTGGAGTATCTTTCTCTGGGAATGCCTTCGCTTACAGTACGTAACGCTGCCATTGGCTACTATTTTGGCGAAGATGATTGCCTATTTTATGAACCAAGTGAGCCGGAATCGCTACGTGCCGTCCTAGAACAGCTCATTGAAAACCCTAATTTGCTTTGCCATTATCAACAGCGCGCTATAGTTCTCCGGGAAAAGTTTTTATGGAGTCACGAGAAACAGAAATATATATCTATATTGAACCGATTGACGAACAGCACTTGATATTAAATGCGTTGAAATGAAAGCTTGTAACAGTATATCCCATGGACTTCATTGACCTAAAAGAACAATATCGGCGTTACAAAAGTGCAATCGATGAGCGCATCCAGCGTGTTCTGGATCACGGCCATTTTATTATGGGACCGGAAATCGCCGAATTAGAGCGGGCTTTGTCTACTTATATCGGCGTCCAACATTGTATTACCGCAGCGAGTGGCACAGACAGCCTAGAAATCGCCCTACGGGCGCTAGGTATCGGTCCGGGTGACGAAGTAATTACGGTCCCTTTTACCTGGATTAGCACGGCGGAGGTTATTGGCCTAATCGGAGCGCGTCCCGTCTTTGTTGATATTGATCCCGCTACCTACAACATCAACGTGGATCTCATCGAAGCGGCTTTTACCCGCCGCACCAAGGCGATTCTACCCGTCAGCCTGTTCGGCCAGATGCCGGACTACGATTGCATCAATGCCATTGCGGCTCGGCACGACTTGCCGGTTATTGAAGATGCCGCACAAAGTTTCGGGGCCACGCAGCGCGGGCGTCGCAGTGGTGGCGTCACGATCATTGGCAGTACCAGTTTTTTTCCGGCCAAACCTTTTGGTTGTTACGGTGACGGAGGTGCTCTGTTTACCGATGACGACGATCTTGCCGAGAAAATGAAGGCCATTCGCACCCACGGTGGACTCCAGCGCCATTATCATCCTTTACTCGGTATGAACGGACGTTTCGATACATTACAAGCCGCTGTTTTATTGGCCAAATTTCCTCACTTTGAGTGGGAGGTGCGAGAGCGTAGGCGGATTGGAGCCCGGTATTCCGCTGCCCTTGGATCATGGTGTGGCGTACCAGTCATCGCGCCGGATAACACCCATGTCTATGCCCAGTACACCATCCGCTTGTCCGATCGCGACAGGATTGCTGGACAACTGCAGAGCTTAGGCATTCCATCAGCAGTCTATTATCCGAAGTGCCTGCATGAACAACCGGTGTTCGCGAGTCTCGGCTACCAGTACGGAGATTTCCCGGAGGCCGAAAAGGCCTCTCGGGAGGTGCTCAGTCTGCCCATCCATCCATTTCTGACTGAGGCAGACCAAGACACCGTTGTTAATGCATTGAAAATGACATTGCAGGGATAAGCCCTCCAGCTACCCATTTTAGTTACACCTAGCACTTCGAGCGAGAAAAGAATGCTGAATTTCGCACTAATTGGAGTAGGTGGCTTCATTGCGCCGCGACACCTGCAGGCGATCAAGGAAACGGGAAATAACCTCGCCGTGGCGCTCGACCGCAACGACAGCGTCGGTATCATTGATCGCTATTTTTCCGATGCCTCGTTTTTCACCGAATTTGAGCGCTTCGACCGCCATGTCGAAAAGCTTCGCCGTGGTGCCCACGAAAACCAAGTCCGTTACGTGAGTATTTGCTCGCCGAATTATCTGCACGACGCCCATATCCGATTTGCCCTTCGGGTCCACGCGGATGCTATCTGTGAAAAACCCATGGTGTTAGAGCCTTGGAACGTGGACGCATTGCAGGAGATCGAGCGGGAGAGTAATCACCGGATCTGGTGCATTCTCCAACTCCGCCTGCACCCGCACATCATCGCGCTACGCGAACAGATCGCCGCGGCCGAGGATCGAATCCACGACATCGATCTAAGCTACATCACCGCTCGCGGTCGGTGGTATCTCGTGTCCTGGAAGGGCGTGGACGAGAAGTCCGGTGGTGTAGCGATGAACATTGGCGTCCACTTCTTCGATATGCTCCTCTGGATCTTCGGTCCGGTGCAACGCAGCACCGTGCATTTCCTGGATGCTACCCGTGGTTCCGGCTACCTGGAATTACAACGCGCGCGGGTGCGCTGGTTTCTTTCCGTCAATGCTGCTGATCTCCCCCCAGAGGCGGTCGGGAAAGGACTGCGGACATACCGCTCGCTGAGGCTAAATGGAAAAGAGTATGAATTCTCTGATGGATTCGCCGATTTGCACACTCAGGTCTATCGGGGAATCCTGGCCGGCCACGGGTTCGGGGCAACCGATGTACGGCCGGCGATCCAGCTCGTGCACGATATCCGCAATGCGGTACAGAGCGGCTTGAAGGGCGAGATTCATCCACTGGCAACGGGGAAAGCAGGCGGGCAATGACCGAGTATTTCGTCCACGAATCCTCCTATGTTGACGACGGTGCCGAGATTGGTACCGGTACAAGAATTTGGCACTTCAGTCATGTCATGTCGGGGGCAAGGATTGGGGAATGGTGCGTGTTGGGACAGAACGTGAACGTGGCTGGAGGAGTGGTGATTGGGAATAACGTCAAGATCCAGAACAATGTTTCCATCTATACAGGTTCGGTGATCGAGGACGACGTGTTCCTGGGACCTTCCTGCGTGCTGACCAATGTCACCAATCCGCGCTCGCAGATAAACCGTCACAGTCTGTACGAACAAACGCTCATCAGGCGCGGGGCGACGATTGGCGCCAATGCCACCATTGTGTGTGGCGTCACCATTGGCCGATATGCATTTGTGGGGGCGGGGGCCGTGGTGACCCAGGATGTGCCGGATTACGCGCTGGTCCTGGGCAGCCCGGCCCGGAAAAAGGGCTGGATGGGCCGGCACGGCCACCGGCTGAAGCCGGGGGAAAATGGCGTCATGACCTGTCCCGAGTCGGGTTTCCGCTACCAGGTGAACGACGATAACTGTTTACGCTGCATAGACTTGGAAGAAGACCAGCCATTGCCGCATGAATCAAGCACTGGCGTTAGGAGCTATGACGAATTTAAGTAGCACTTGTGACTTCGCGTCTTCAGGTCTTCCGCAAGCATTATGTTAAGCCGATATGGAACTAAGCGAGAAACTTGAACGCAGCCTCACGAGAGTCGCGTCCTGGGTCGAGAAACACGATTACCAAGGCTACGATCCTGGGGATGGCCTGAATTCGTTCCTGCGCCCCTTGGCTTTTGGCAATCGCTTGGCCGAACGGGTGCTGCTACAAATGATCTGGAAGTCTCCCTTCAACCTGCGCCCGCTCGTTGGCATTAAGCCGATGGAGTCCACCAAAGGGCGCGGGTACATGGCTTGGGGCTACTGGTTGAGGTACAAGACTACCCGACAAGCCGCTGATCAAACCAAGGCGCTCGCGTGCCTGGATTGGCTAGTGGCCAACAAAGCGCCAAGACATGTCGGCTATGCCTGGGGTAACCACTTCGATTTTGTGACGCGCAGCGGCTGCAATCCCGCAGGCTCGCCGATCATCGTGTGGACCAGCCTAATTGGCCAGGCATTCCTGGAAGCCTACGAACAAACCCGGGATCATCGTTTCCTGGATGTAGCGCGGGGAATTTGCTCGTGGATTTTGCAACTGCCTCGGGAACAGACTGTGACCGGCGCTTGCTTGAGCTATGTCCCCTTTGGCCAGTCTTCAATCCATAACTCGAATATGTTGGGTGCCGCCATGCTGGCTAGCACCTGGAAGCATACCAGAGAAACCGAGCTGTTGGAGGTGGCTAGAAACGCTATGCTATACAGTTGCAGCCGGCAGCGGGATGACGGTTCATGGTGGTATGGCGAAGATCCCAAGTACTACTGGATCGACAACTTTCATACCGGTTACAACCTGGACAGTCTCAAGCGTTATCTCGACAGTACCGGCGAGGATTCCTTTCGGCCTCATTTCCAAGAGGGCTTGCGCTATTTCAGGGAGGTATTTATTGAACCGGACGGCAAGCCAAGATACTACCATGACAAAACCTATCCCGTGGATATTCAATGCGCCGCCCAGGCGATTGAGACCTTAGCCTTCTGCTCCGATGAAGATCCCTTCTGCCTAGAACTTTCCACGAAAGTGGCGCAATGGACTATCGACAACCTGCAGGACCGGAAAGGGTATTTCTATTATCGTCAATATCCCCTGATCAAGGCGAAGACGCCTTATATTCATTGGGGACAAGCGACCATGTTCAAGGCCTTGGCCACGCTCTTGAGCAAACTGGAAAGTTGAAAACCAGGACAAAAATGAAACAGCCAAGTTCCCATTTGCAATATGTTCTGATTACGCCGGCGCGCAATGAAGAGGCCTTAATCGAGGGTGCCATTCGTTCGGTGGTATCACAGACTATCCGGCCGTCCCGGTGGATCATTGTCAGCGATGGATCGACCGACGGTACCGATACAATTGTCAAGCGTTATGCCGGCCAGCACGAATGGATCGAACTGCTACGGATGCCAGAGCATCGCGACCGCACGTTTGCCGCCAAGGCAGTTTGTTTCAACGCTGGCTATGCTCGCTTGAAGTGCGAGGATTTTGATCTGATCGGCAATCTCGACGCCGACATCACGTTCGAGCCGGACTACTATGAATTTTTGCTGAGCAAGTTTGCAGAGATGCCCCGGCTGGGAGTAGCGGGCACTCCGTTTATTGAGGACGCCCGCCAGCCGCAAAACCACAGCTACGCCCATCAATTTGCCGATCTCGAGCACGTATCGGGCGCTTGCCAGATGTTCCAGCGACAATGTTTCGAAGAAGTGGGGGGTTACACGCCAATCAAAGGCGGTGGTATCGACTGGGTGGCGGTCACCACTGCGCGGATGAAAGGCTGGCAGACGCGGACGTTTCTGGAAAAAACCTGTCTTCACCACCGAAAAATGGGTACGGCCAACCGCAGCCGACTGATGGCAAGGTTTCGGCATGGCCAGGAAGATTACTATGTGGGCGGGCATCCCTTATGGCAGGTGCTGCGGGGAATCTTTCAAATGAAGGAGAAACCTTTTTTGCTCGGCGGACTGCTCTTGAGCCTCGGCTATTTCTGGGCCATGGCAAAGAGAGTGCAGAGGCCGGTGTCGCCCGAACTCATCGCGTTTCATCAGGCTGAGCAAATGACCCGACTTCGGAAGATGATATCCCTTTGGGAAAAACCTCCGGAACCGATAGTTAACAGATAAGAAACTTGACGATGCTTTAACAGATGTCTCCTCGGCTCGCAAGTCTGATCTGTTTCCTGTGCATTTTTTATCTATTTTGGGTGGATCGGAAAAAAAGTGATGGCATTTCTAGGGCCGTTTGGATACCTCTAATCTGGATGTTTTTTGCCGGGTCTCGCTTTGCTTCGCAGTGGTTGAACCTTGCACCACCAGAGATGTCCGCAGAAGGGTACAGCGAGGGTAGTCCATTAGACCGAAACGTGTTTCTAGTGCTCATTCTCGCTGGTATTTGGGTGCTGCGGCAGCGAAGGCTGAATTGGTCGCTATTAATCGCGAGAAATGCTTGGGTAGTGTTGTTTTTTGTCTTCGCCCTAGTTAGCACTTTGTGGGCGGACGATCCTTTTATGTCCGTAAAGAGATGGATTAAAGGATTGGGAAATTTAGTCATGGCGCTGATCCTCGTAACTGAGCACCGCCCGGTTAAGTCACTCGGATTGGTATTGAGGCGTCTCGGTTTTGTGCTTCTGCCGTTATCAGTTCTGTTCATCAAATATTATCCGGATTTGGGAAGAGGGTATCACATGGGTATGCCGATGTTCGGGGGCGCCACTCTTACCAAGAATGCCTTAGGCCAACTCTGCCTAATCACAGGCATCTATTACTTCTGGGAGCTTTTACTGAGGCGTGGCAAGCCGGAATTCTCGGGGGATCAACTGCATTATTCCGTTTATTTCATCATGTTGCCGATGATCGCATGGCTGCTATACATAGCCGATAGTGCAACTTCCTTGTCTTGTATGATGATTGCCGTGGCTTTGCTGGTCGCCGTTCGATGGCCTCCGGTGTCGAGAAAGCCGCGCAGAATATTCAGTCTGGTAATAACTTGCGTTCTAGTTCTTGCCTTTTTAGAAAGCTTATTCGGCATTAAAGAGACGATTATTCTCATGTTGGGACGCAGGCCGGACTTGACCGACCGGGGCACAATTTGGACGCTGGTTCTATCGATGGCGAGCAATCCGCTAATAGGTTCTGGCTATGAAAGTTTCTGGACAGGGCCGCGATTGTTAGAATTGTCGCAACGCCTGGGAGGGGTGATGCTTAACCAGGCGCATAATGGCTATATAGAGCTCTATTTGAATTTAGGTATTATTGGTCTTTTTTTTCTGCTAGGTAGTATTTTAACTGGCCTCTTAAAAGTTCGGCGGCAACTTGAAATGGAATACGCTTATGCCATGTTGAAATTTGCTCTGATAGTGGCAATGCTTACTTATAACTACACTGAGGCCATGTTCGTGTCAGTAAGCAATATATTTGTGCTTCTATTGGTTGGCATACTGGAGTATGGAAAGCCAATGAAACACGATGAGGTGGTAATGGTGGGAGGTCGCCACGCCAAGTTTTCTAAGGTGAAAAAGTATGTTGGATAAACATGCAAAAATAGGGGTGTTTTGAAATGCGTCGTTTCGGTTACCCGTTATTTCTACCGTGAAGTTTATGCAGCGAAGCGATCATTACGGCAGTTTGGAATGGTTCGAGCGGGAGTACGGGAAAGTATCCGAGGACCCTTGGGGTTTAACATGGCGCCCTTCCCAGTGGCTTCGATACCGAAGGGCCCTCGATGCGCTGGAGATGGCCGAGGAACCGCTTTCAAAGATTATAGATGTCGGGTGTGCTACCGGAGATTTCACCCACCTGCTTTCGAAGCAGGTGGGCCGGGAATCATTATTGGGTGTTGATTTTGTCGACAGCGCGGTGGAGCGGGCACGGCAGAGATTTCCGTCACTGAATTTTGCGACAGAATCCATCTTCGATTTAGGGGAAAAGTATCCGGCCCAATTCGATGCGGTGGCCTGTCTGGAAGTGTTCTATTACATCGATAGACTTCAACGACCTGCAGCGCTTCAGTCCCTGAGCGGAGTCCTCCGGCGTGGAGGCTATGCAGTATTCTCTTCACTGATCGGCCCGCCGCCTCATTTTTCTAATCAAGAGTTTTTGGATTTGGTAGGCAGCGAATTTCAGATTATCGGCTTCGAGACTCTCTATTTGCGTTGGATCAGCCTTCTCGAAAAAGCAGGGAATAAATTCGAACGTTTGATCCAAAGATTTGGAAGGCTAGAAGGAAACGGCCAAGGGAGGCCTCATATAGGCAGGCTACCCTTACCGGCTGTCGCAGCTATCGAGAAATGGTCCCGAACCCTAAAGCGGCTGACAGCTTCCCATACAATCATCTTAGCACAGGCTCGGACATGAACGAGCTCCGCTTTGAGCTGAACTCAGATTCCGATTTGCCGTACTCCGTGGCGAAGCTGGACCTGGATCGCTGGCATCGCATCCTCGACGAATTCGAAGACGCGAGTATCTTTCAAACCATTCCGTTTTGCAGCGTAAAAGCCGGATTCGGGGCTTACGAACATCTGGTACTTGCCAATGATTCGGGCATAACCGCCGCGGTTCAGGTTCGCATCGTTCCAGTGTCTTTATCCGGCAATTCCATTACCTATGTCCTTTCCGGCCCACTTTGCCACCGGCGGAACGAGGGGTCTCCCAATTGGGAGGCATTCAGACAGGCGCTCAGGGCACTTCGCACAGAGTATGTCGTCCGGCGAAAGACCAGTTTGCAGATTAATCCCCTGGTTACCGACGATCAAAGGCAGGCGTGCTTACCGATTTTTCAAGGCGAGAGCTACACTTATGCGCCACCAAAAAGTTCCAGTCGCACTATTATCGTGGATCTGGGGCACCCTTTGAGTGATTTGCGAAAAGGCTTAGATCAGAAATGGCGAAATTGCCTGAATCGGGCGGAGAAAAACGATCTTAAAATTGCTGAAGGTACCGACGACACGATGTTCGATCTATTTCTGAAGATGTACCGGGAGATGTTGGCGAGAAAACGCTTGGCTGAACCGGGCGACATTCGTAGCTTTCGAGCAATGCAGGCCATGTTGCCAGAGCGGCACAAGATGAACGTGATTGTGGTTCTGGACCAGGGCGAACCCAGCGCTGGCGCGATTATCAGCGCCATCGGACGGAGAGGGATTTATCTGTTCGGCGCCACCGCCGATAGGGGCATGAAGAACAAAGCCTCGTATCTGGCACAATGGCGGGCGGTACAGTGGCTGAAGGAAATGCAGTGTGCCGAATACGATCTACACGGCGTTAATCCCGAGTCGAATCCCGGTGTATACGCTTTCAAGGCCGGCCTCTGTGGGCGTAATGGCAAAGAATGCGAATTCATTCGGTACTTCGAGGCGCATAACGGTATTCGAAGCCGACTTGTCCTGGCAGCGGCCAACTTCGCGAATCGGCAATCTAAAACACTAAAAAACTTCTACGGCAAATATCGTGGATTCCAGGGATGAATGCCAAAATTTCTGAACAATCTGCCTACGGCATTAGCGATGCCTCGATATGTGTGTGCATTTGCACGTATAAGCGGCCTGATCTGTTGAAACGTGCGCTTGAAGAACTCGCCAAGCAGGACACCGGCGGCTGCTTCAGTTACTCCATCGTGGTCGCGGATAACGACAGCAGGCAGTCCGCGCAAAGGATCGTGGCGGAATTTCGTTCCGCTCATGACATTGCTGTGACCTACTGCGTTGAACCGGAACAGAACATCGCCTTGGCTCGAAACAAGGCTCTCGAACATGTCCACGCCGATTTCGCGGCCTTTATGGATGATGATGAATTTCCGGCTAGGGACTGGTTGGCCACGATGCTGAAGACTTTAACGGAACACAACGTAGCCGGTGTGCTGGGACCGGTCCGACCATTCTTCGATCATCCGCCGCCGGACTGGCTCATCAAAGGCCGGTTCTGCGAGAGACCCGAGCATAGCACGGGGCAAGTCCTGTATTGGAAGCAGACCCGAACGGGCAATGTTATGTTTAGGCGCAACATTCTTGAGGGAGTCTCTTCCCCCTTCCTCGCGGAATTCGGCAACGGCGGCGAAGATCAGGATTTCTTCAGGCGGATGATAGAAAGAGAGTACAGGTTCGTCTGGTGCAACGAGGCCGTGGTTTATGAAGTGGTGCCTCCGGAACGCTGCAAGCGCCGTTACCTGCTGAAACGAGCACTGCTACGGGGGCAAAACGAGAAGCTGCTATTAAATGGGCGCAGCCTTGTCAAATCCTTAGTGGCGGTGCCGGTTTACACCGTGCTGCTGCCAATGGCGTGGCTGTGGGGTGAGCACGTGTTCCTGAAATATTTGATCTGTCTTCTCGATCACCTTGGAAAGCTGCTGATGTCGGTGGGTATCCGTCCGATCCGGGGTAGGTATCTCACCGGATGATCAAGCATTTTCAGTAAGCTGTGGGAGCGACCATTGGACTGTGGCCGTTCGAAATAATGAAGACTGAGTGATGAGTAGTTAACGACTCATTTTTCGCGGTCCTCATTACTCATTAAAGCCTACTCCCACAGCCATCTGCGACCTCTCCTCCAAATTAATTACAGAGCAGTTGGCGACAGTGCGATACGCAGTACCTTCAAATAGCAATAACACTATTTCAAAGGAACAGTTAGAAGCTATCGAGGAAATTCCGCCCGGCCTACTAGACGGCTTGACCGTCTTCCGGTTTGCTCACATGCTGAAGCAGGCCACTGGCGGAGGAGTCGAGGCTTATTTGTGGAATTTGAATCGGGTACTGCTCGAACGAAATAGGATGCGGATACTACAAATGTATCTGGTACCTGTAGAAGGGCAAGCTGAGATTATTACCGAGCGGGTCGGCCGGGGGGAGTTGGTATGGATTCCATCGGTATTGACTACCATCCCGGCGGAACAAATGAGCTATGTAAAGCGCTTCAAGGAAAGACTTAGAAGGCGGACAGTATCCGAGACTGTCGTAAACCATGAAATACTTCTTTCAAAGCTGGCTGATTATCGGCCGGTACTAGGGGTTTTTCATTGGATCAGCCAAGATTCCAAACGGGTCATCCATTATCTCAGGGAAAAAAGCATTCCGCTGGTGGTCATTAACCATTTCGACAATATGCGACTCAAGCGCCGAATGATCAGGCAGCAAGTTTCCCTGATTAGGGCCGTTGCCGGGGTTTCCGAAGTCGCGGTTCCCGGGTTTCTGAGAAACCGGTTTACCAATCTTTCAGATGGAATAGAGACTGATTTCTTTCACCCCCAAAAGGCGAATCCACCGGATAGGGAAACCAAGGATTCAGTGATTTTTTTTCCTGCGCGGATTTGTGAGGAGAAAGGGCATCTCGACGCAGTAAAGGTTTTCGGCCGCTTGGCCCGTTCCACGGTTAAGGCGGTTTTGGTTTGCGCCGGACGGGAGGGTAGCCGGGGCTTCATGCAAAAATTGCTGGCTGCCATTGCCGAGGAAGGCGCAGGGGAAAGAGTGATCTTTGTCGGGGAGCTCAGCCCAGAGGATTTGCGCGACTGGTATGCCGCCTCGGATATCGTCATTCTGCCGAGTTACTCCGAAGGATTGGGCAGAGTATTGCTGGAAGGCCAAGCCATGGAAAGACCGGTTCTAGCCTACGACGTTGGTGGAGTTCGCGAGGCCATGCGAGAGGGGATTACTGGGTTTCTGATTAAGAAAGGGGATATCGACGGATTGGCGACAAGGCTCCAGTATTTGTTGCGGGAAGAAAAAAGCCACCGAACCGCAATGGGAAAACTGGGGCGGGAATTCGTTGTCGACCGATTTTCCTTGGATGCTCTTGCCGGCCGCCATGAAAGGTTTTACGCCGGGGCTTTAGAGCGATAGGTATAAGGAGTAGGTTTAATGCCGGGAATTGTCGGATTGGTTGGTGGCGGTACGCCGGAGGAAAACCGCGCTACGCTTGACCGCATGGTCGGCGCGATGAAGCATGAATCCTTTTATTCCACTGGAACATATATCAACGAATCGCTGGGTTTGTGGGTCGGATGGGTATGCCACGCGGGATCGTTTGCCGACTGCATGCCGGTATGGAATGAGCGGAAAGATATCTGCCTGATCTTTTTTGGCGAAGACTTTGCCGAGGCAGTCGAAATAGAGAGGCTAAAGGCCAATGGCCATAACTGTAGCGGCGGGAACGCTAACTATCTCGTGCATTGCTATGAGGAATCGGGCGTCTCGTTTCTGGAGAATCTCAATGGCTGTTTCAGCGGTGTGGTCATAGATCTTTGCGAGCGAAAAGTCATTTTATTCAATGATCGCTACGGCTTGCAGCGGATTTGCTATTATCAGGGCTCGGACAGTTTTTATTTCACATCCGAGGCCAAAGCGCTGCTCAAGGTGTTGCCGGAAACGCGCCAATTGGATATCGTGGGCCTCGCGGACACCTTTTCCTTCGGCTGCGTGTTGGAGAATAGAACCCTGTTTTCCAAAATAGCCTTGCTGCCAGGGGGATCCCGCTGGACTTTCGCCGGCCAACACGACATAAAAAAGGATCGTTATTTCAGTCCTGAATCATGGGAGCGGCAACCGGTTTTGAGCGGGGCCGAGTATTATCAGGAACTGAAGGAGACTTTTGCCCGGATACTGCCGAGATATTTGCTCGGCAGGAATCGGGTGGCCATGTCACTTACCGGCGGGTTGGACGGCCGCATGATCATGGCCTACGCCAAGGCCGCTCCGGGAGCTCTGCCTTGTTATTCCTTCGGCGGTCTTTACCGTGACTGTTGCGACGTGAGAATCGCGCGGCAGGTGGCGAAGCTCAGCCGCCAGTCCCACCAAACCATTCCGGTGGACACCCAGTTTTTCGGTGAATTTCCGAGCTTGGCGGAGAAGGCCGTGTATGTTTCCGACGGCACCATGGATGTGACCGGCGCGGTCGAACTCTACGTTAATAGGCTGGCGCGTGCCATCGCCCCGGTGCGCTTGACGGGGAACTATGGTTCCGAAATCGTGAGGGGCAATGTGGCGTTCCGTCCTGGCTCGTTCGATTCGGCCTTATTGGCGCCTGAATTTTCGAGCATGGTGCGGGGGGCAGAAGCCACCTATGGGCGGGAGCGCCAAGGCTACGACCTGTCGTTCATCGCCTTCAAGCAGGTTCCCTGGCACCACTATTCGCGGTTTGCTGTGGAGCAATCCCAGCTCACCCCTCGTTCCCCCTATCTTGATAACGATCTAGTGGCTCTCATGTACCGGGCGCCGCCGGACCAGGTGCTCAGCAGGGAACCTTCGCTCCGGCTCATCGCGGAAGGCGATCCGCGCTTGGCGCGCATACCGACTGATCGCGGACTCCTGTATCATCCCAACCCGATGCCCACCTGGTTTCGCCATTTTGTCCAAGAATTCACGGCCAAGGCGGAATACGCTTACGACTACGGTATGCCGCAGTGGCTGGCGGGTATTGATCACAAACTGGCGCCGTTGCATCTCGAGCGCTTATTTCTCGGGCGGCACAAGTTTTACCACTTTCGAGTTTGGTATCGGGACCAGTTATCCCAGTATTTGAAAGATATTTTACTGGATTCGTGCTCGCGCAATAGACCCTACATCAACGGGCAGGTTTTGGAAGAGATGGTTAATAGCCATATCGAAGGAAAGCGGAATTACACGTCGGAGATACACCGTGTCTTAACTGCAGAACTTTTGCAGAGACAATTAATCGAGTGGCATTAACCCTTTTAAGGTGGCAACGTAGAATCAATAGGTTACAGCGATATTTCGTCAAGAATCGTGCCAAATAGTAAAATAAAGTTCATAAATATCAATATGTTATATGAATACCTTAAAAGGGCTGATCGAGTGGCATTAGAGATCAGAGACTTCGGGTCGAATACCCCCGCGTTTTTGAATCCGTTCGGGATTTCCCTTCAGGTCGCCATTCTTGACCGCCGTTTTTGAAATCACCCACCAATTTCTTTTTCTTGGTGTCGACCGACACGACCGGTTGTCCCCGACTCTGGAACGCTTGAACTTGGCCATGGATATAATGGAATTGGGCGTCCCGATACTGATGGCTAGTCCCCTCGGTCGTTTTGCAGTTGCCCTGGAGACTGTAGCCCAGTTCAGCCAACAGGTGAGCCACCGTTTGACGGCCAATTCGATAAAACCCTGTGCGGGGTGGCCGCCAATTGACGGGTACTCAAGCACGTCCAGCGCAACGGGTTTTCGGGATCGCCTCGGGTCGTCGGGTCCACCAGCGCCTCCAGGGCCGACCGCAGTCAGTTTTTTGCGGCCACCGCCCACCCGCCGAATGCGATCCTGCGGAGGTTGCTGATCCATCGCCTGCCGGATGCCTTCCCGGTGGATCGTGGTTCGGGCCATTCCCGTTGCGCTCGCCACCAGACTTTGCCCCCCATACCTCAAGGCGTCCGCTTCGGCTGCCGCCCACACGCGATGGCCCGTTCGTCTAGCACTCCGGAAACACGCTCAAATTTCTTGCGGAGCATTTCGATGATATCCTCAGTTTCCATACCAACATCATCGCCCATCACCATAACTTGTTCCACTTATTTTTGGACAATCCCTTATATACATTTCTACTGTGATTGAATGAACATGAAACCGCTGTAAAAAATGGACAATTATTGCTTCCATTGATCAGCATGTAGTTTTAATGCGTAACATTTTAGGTGCGAGCGTGATTATTATCAATGCTGATGACTGGGGACGGTCGCGAACTGAAACAGATGCTGCCTTGTCTTGTTATAAAAATGGACGAATCACGTCCGTTAGCGCAATGGTCTTTATGGAGGATTCTGACCGAGCAGCGGATCTAGCCAAAGAAACAGGGATTGACGTTGGGCTGCATCTAAATCTGACCCAGAATTTTTCAGGAGAAGTTCACGTCAGGCCGCTAAGGGAATACCATGATCACATTATTCGCTACCTCACCTCTAATAAATATGCCTTTTTAATTTATAACCCTGCCCTGAGGAAAGCGTTTCAGTATGTTTGTCAGGCCCAGTTTGACCAATTCATGCGCCTGTATGGAAAACCGCCTTCACATATTGACGGCCATCATCACCAACATCTTTGTGCCAACATGCTGCTGGACAGAGTTATCCCTACTGGTGAAAAGGAAAAGGTACGTCGGAACTTCTACTTCTGGCCAGACGAGAAGGGACTTATGAACAGGACATACCGGCGTCTGGTCGATCTATTGCTTGCCCGCAGGTACCGGTTAACAGATTACTTCTTCGCACTCTCTCAATGTCTTCAAAATGATCGGCTCGCACGTGTCATGGAATTGGCACGAATGGCAACGGTAGAAATCATGACACACCCCGAAAATGCCATCGAGCATGCCTATCTGATGAGTGACCATTATCTCGCGACTCTTGGCAGGCTAGAAAAAGGGACGTATTCCACACTCTGAAAAAACGTCTTATCCCTTGTCTTCTCGATTTGAGTTCTCCCTTTGCGATAAGGCCAGTACGGGCTCTCCACTTAACCGGA
>DDST01000113.1 GCA_002343485.1 Proteobacteria bacterium UBA2383 | reverse complement strand
TGATTACCCTGAGTTATTCACTTATCGAGTATCCTGGGGTCAGGGCAGGCAAAAAATTGATATATTTTTTAAAAACAAATAGTTGAATGTGAAAAAATAACTTGACATTTAATTTTGCAACTGTTCTGATTTGTTAATCTATTAATATTTAGGAGCAACGAATGGACTTCCTTAATCTGCGCCTTAATGATGATGAATGGGGTGATTTGATGTTCGGAGAGAACGCTCCTTTAGCGCTTCCCCCAGATTCACTTCAGACAAACTGGTGTGGCTCATCGGGTAAGTCTTTAGCAGCACAAACGGTTGCATTTTATCAGTTAATTAAGCATAGCTATGAGCANNAATAAACGGAACTCACGTTAATTAAGCATAGCTATGAGCAACATGCGGGATTGCCAATAAAAAATGTCAAGTTACTCGATTTTGGTTGTGGATGGGGAAGAATTATCCGTCTTTTTCTGAAAGACATTGTTCCTGAACAAATCCATGGTTGCGATGTCGACCGTGACATTCTGCAATGGTGTCAAAGCATACCTGGAAACTTTGCTGTTTCAGAGCCACGCCCAAAAACGCTGCCATTTTCTACAACGTTTGATCTCATTTATGCATTTTCAGTTTTCACCCATCTGGGTAAAGAGACACATATGGATTGTCTCAAAGCTCTTCATGCAGGACTACGAGTTGGTGGAATCCTGATTGTTACAGTGCGTCCTAGAGAGTTTATCTCTTCGCGAGGTATTGAATTTAGAAATCTTCCAGATCACGAGATTGATAATCTTTTAGGAAGATTCGATGACGGTCAGTATGTGCATATTCCATATGTCATGGAGCCTGTTGGAGGGGAAATTCCCTATGGGGATACCGCAATACCCGAGCAATATATCCTTAATCACTGGCAATCCGTCTTTGATGTGATCGATTTTTCCCCTTTCTTAGCGGACCCAATGCAGATTTCTGTAATATTGCGTAAGAAGCAGTGAAATTCAGGCCTAGAATCTTTACAGCTAGCCTTTTCGTAGCGCAACATCGGTGAATCGCTAACATGAGGATTGCCGATAACGCCTGTCTCGTATCACTGGCTCTGCTGTATTGCGGGTCGGGTGCTTAAGTAGGGTCGGGTGCTTAAGTATCTGATGCTGCATTTATGGCTTTCATCAGCCGGCCGAGCCAACGCAGTGGCCTAGTCAGTTTCCAGGATGTAGACGCTTGCAGCTCTGCTAGATTGGCGCGTAAGGTCGAGGCTTCGTTAAAGAGTACCGCAGACTCGCCATGACAGCGCTCCAATTCAACAACCATCTGTTGCAGTCCGGTCTGGTGTTGCTCAACCAGTTCGGCAGTCATGCGCGCATGAGCGGATTGTTGCTGCGCCGAAACTTCCTCCAATCGTTCTATCTCGGTTTGCCGCCATGCCTGTTCATCCTTGAGCCGCCGTAGGATTTCAGGAAACTTTCTGGCTGTACTCTCAGAGAGGCGCTGCTGCGGATATTCAATGGCTAGGATTCGCTGCAAAATTTCCAGCAGGCCGGTGCGGTTTAGCGTATCCAGACCGGACCCCAACTCTGAATGAGGCGGATAGTAATAATCCGCCTCCAACACCAGCGCTTGCCAGTCTCCCGTGGAGGCTGATCCGGTCAATGCTGAGAGTGGCTCAATGTACTGCTGTAGATAGTTTTCAGGCGTCATGAGCCAGCTCCACTAAGGTATAGCTCCTTTCTCGTTGTAGCAGATTCACGAACAAATCGTTGCACTCTGCTATGGGCGTATCCCAATTTAGCAGCCAGGCGTAGGGATAATCGGCCAGCCGTTCGCTGAATGCCCCTAGCCGGGGCGCCACGATGGGCAAGCCTGTCACCAAGGCATAGCTGAGTGTATAGGAATATGTTTCCGGACACTGGGCAGGAAAAAAAATCACATCCGGCCGTTCTCGGCCGATCAGTAATGGCAATTCGGCATCGTTATATGGCCCGGAAAAAGACAGCGGTATCTCCGGTTCCTGCCGCACATCCCGGTCGGCATGGCCGATCACCCGAAAGAACAGCGGCAGGCCACGCGCCTGGGCATCAGCCGCGCAGGCTTCCAGCCGATGTAACCCCTTGATCGGAGTCAGGCGGCCTAGCACTAGAATTTTGAGTTCACTGCATGGCGGCGCGTGCGGCACGGGAACGGCCAGTGCCGGCTCCGGGTGCGATAACCTGACATAGCGGGCGCCGGGAACGTAACGGCGCATCCGCGTTTCCATGTCCTGCGATGCGACGATCACGCGGTCAGCGCCAGTTAGTAATCCTCCCAGCGATGCGCGCCAAGTCACAATATCGAGTCCCCACAAAGCAGGGCGCTCGGCGAGACAGGCATTACAGCCATCCACATTAGGTTCACCACAATAACGGCCGTCTTGAAGCGTCAAGGTATATTGAGGGCAAATGGGATAATAATCATGCAGGGTAAAGTCGTAAGGTACGTTTAAATCCCGGGGCAGTTGCAGGATTTGCCGGTTCATCCCGATGACATGATGAATATGGAGCCGCACAATACCCAGGGACTTAATAAAACCCAGCAGCTTTGGATAAGCGTAAGGCAAGGCAAAATAGGTTATGAATTCTTCGCCGCTGCGCGCCCATTCGATACTGACGCCATCGGGTCCGGCTGGCCTCAAGATCATCATCTCGAAATCCGGCTCCAGAATCCCCGCCAGATCCTGAATATGTTTCTCCGTACCTCCGCCCCAGGTATGCGTGATAAACAATATTCGGGGGCGAGGTGAATGAACCAGCCGGAACCCATCAACGCGCCGCCGCAGGACCCGGGCCGGGTCCCGGGTGCAGTATTCACCGATGATGCCTAAATAATTGGGATACCGCTCCAGTATTCGCTGCTCAGCCTCGGTGCATAACGCCGCGGTTTCGCTACCGAAAGACACACCACCTTGGTGATAAACAAAGACATCTGCGCACAATAGATGCTTGAACCCGGCCTCCGTGGCTCGCAAACAAAATTCATTTTCCTCGCCATAGCCTCTTTTGAAAATCAGAGCATCGAAATAGCCAACCTCTTTCAGACAATTCCGCCGGATATACATGCAAAAACCCACGGCGGTGGGCATCTCGATGGCCAATCCAGCATTGACCTCAGCGAACGCACGATCCAAGCGGGCTAACGGCCAGCCTTTAGGCAATGGATTGCTCTGGTTAAAGCGGGGATAGCTGCAAATCGTGGCATTGTTGGAGAAGGGGGTTACGGTACCGGTCATTGGATCGCTGCTAGCGCAGTGGCACAACCGGTCCAGCCAGTCGCCATGCACCTCGGTATCGCTGTTTAGCAGCACCACATCGCGGTCTGGATGGAGGATCATGCCCCGGTTAACCGCGTTGACGAAACCGGTATTGGCCGGATTTTCCAATAGAGTAATAGCGCCGCTTCCGGCCAGATCGCGCAACCAGGCGGACAAGTCCAGCTCCGGACTGCAATCATCGACGACGACGATTTCGCAGGCAGTGTGCTGCGGGAATGCTAGTACGCTCTCCAGACAGCATCGGGTCTCGGCCAATCCTCGATAGACGGGAATGATCACATCCACTACAGGCGTGATGGCCGCAGCCGATTGCATGTCAGTAGCTACTGTATTCATTCCTGAATCGTTCCAGAATCTCGCCAGTTAGAGAGTTCGCCGCCAATACACGCCTGCCCAATCGATCTCATGGACCTGATCTGCGATGCCATGTTTTTGGCGAAAATCATCGACTGCAGCGCGGCAACCAGGCACCACTTGGTAGTCGTCAATAATGATATAACCGCCAACTGATAGCTTCGGAAAGAGATTCGTTAATGCATCCCAGGTCGATTCATACATATCGCCGTCGAGGCGTAATACTGCCAGTGCATCTGCAGGAATATTAGGAAGGGTATCTCGAAACCATCCTTTGATAAACACGACCTGCTCATCCAACAGTCCATACCGCTCGAAGTTAGCCTTGACTTCCTCCAAGGAGACCGCAAGATAGGTATTCTTATGGTGAGTATCATCGGTATCTTGTGGAAATTGCAGGGGATCCGGTGCGGGAAGGCCATCGAACGAATCCGCCGCGAGCACCCGCCTGTCCGTCACGCCATAGGCCTTCAAAATCGCCCGCATGAAGATCGCCGCGCCACCCCGCCAAACACCGGTTTCGATTAAATCGCCTGGAATTCCCTCAGTAATCACTTTTTCGATGCAGTATTGCAGGTTATCAAGGCGCTTCATCCCAATCATCGTATGGGCCATGCAAGGCCAATCCTGGCCGTTTTCACGAAGTTGCCTGACGTAGGCTGGCGGGTGCTGGGCGTTGATATTTGGATCTTCATAGATACTGTTCGTGAGTATCTTCTTCATCAAATCGAGGTAAAGCGTCGCCGTTGCATGCATAGTGAAGTCCTGGACGTGCTGAGAAGCTGAAGGAGTAGGATGCATCACATCAATCAGTCTTTGCCGTTTCAATAAATCAAATGTTTATGAAGAAATGACGGTCAGTTCGATCTCAAGCATCGGGATGCCGACCAAACCTTGCTGCACGCTGCTGGAATGAGATTTGAAAACCAGCATATCGTTGTACCAGCAATGGGTGACATGATCGTGTTGTATGCCTGAAGCGGCGGCGATATCCACTGCATAATCGCCAACGGGCAATACCGGCATGCGGAAAGTAAATCGCGCTGTCAATGTTTGACCGGCCATTAGCGGCCGGGGATTGGTGGAATAAGTCAGGTAGGTATTATCGCCAAACAGATGTTGACCCAGCCGATCCTTGACGAGAAAGCCAATAATCGGGCTGTCGAGATCCACCAAGGCTAGCGCTTGCACAACCAAGGTGACTATTTCACCGCCTACTACCCACTGCAGGACACCGCCCTGTTGATCTTCGAAGCAGGCATCCACGATGCGAATAGCCCCCGTTCCGTAAGCGCCGGCTTGAGGGTGAAAGGCAAACAGTTCTATGTCATTGCGAAAACGGGTTTGATTCAAAAACGCCAGCCGCTGATCCACTCCATCGGCAGCGGTGCGGCGATCTACAGCCGCTGCCGGCTGATTCAATCGGGGCTGTTGCTGTGCCCACTCCACTCCAGGGGTCTGGGTCTGAAACAGCTTTGCTAGATAATGCTCGCACACGTCCTTAGCCGGCCCTGCCTCGCACACGTGTCCCTGCTCCAGCCACAATACCCGGTCGCACAGGTTAATAACGGCTGCCGTATCGTGGCTGACAAAGAATAACGTGCCATGCTCCTGAAACTTGCGAAGAAAGCGCATGCATTTTTGGACGAAGAATACATCTCCGACCGCCAAGGCTTCGTCGATGATCAGGATGTCAGCGCGGACATGGGCGGCGACGGCGAAGGCCAGCCGCACTGCCATGCCGCTGGAATAGGTCTTGACCGGTTGATCGATAAACTCACCGATATCGGCAAATGCCAAAATTTCTGGCAGGTAATGTTCAACCTCACCATCGTCGAGGCCAAGGATGGCCGCGTTCAAATAGACGTTTTCGCGGCCGGTGAATTCTGGGTTAAAGCCCGTGCCCAGTTCCAGGAGCGCCGCTACCCGGCCACACACTGTCACAGTGCCCGTGGTCGTGGTCAGGGTGCCGCATAGCAATTTGAGCAGAGTGGATTTACCGGAACCATTGCGGCCAATGACCCCGATAGTTTCACCACGCCGCACCGTGAACGATACGTCCCGCAGAGCCCAGAATTCGCGGTAATAGTGGCGGCGGCCACGCCATAACATTTGTTTCAACCGGTCCTGTGGCCGGTCATAGATGTGGTAGCACTTGCCGGCACTCTCAACCTCGATCACCGGGTCAAATCTGGCTGGCGCCTCGGACACACGCTCAGAGGACATCGGCAAAGCCCTTGCGGGTGCGAGCGAACCACCAGACACCTAGCAACGCAGTGAACCCTCCCGCCGCTAGACTGAGCAGATAGGGCGCCCAGTCCGGTATCTGGCTAAACAGGATGATGCCCCGGGTTTGTTCGATAGCCAGCGCCAACGGATTGAGCTGTAGCCAGGGGCGCATCCCCTCCGGCAGTGCTGCAACTGGATAGAACACCGGACTGAGAAACATCATCAGTTGCACCAGCGGTATGATTAACTGTTGAATATCACGGATATAAACGCCTAGCGAGGCCAGAAAACCGCTCAATCCGAGTACAAACAGCACAAGCGGCAGAACCATTAATGGCAGTAGCACCACGGTCCAGCTTAAACCTGAACCAAGCGTCTCCTGCAGCAATAAAATTACCAGCAAGGTAGCAGTCAGGGTCAACAGAGCCGAAGCGACCATCACTCCCGGCAACATCTCCAGCGGAAAGACGACGCTCTTGACATAGTTCTGGTGCGCCAAGATCAAGCCGGGCGCCCGGCTTAGACATTCGGCTAAAAAATTGTAAAGCGCCATGCCCACGAATAGCACCAGCGCTAAATCACTCAGAGAAGCGTCGCTCCGCCCTGCCCAACGCATCTGGAAGATCACGCCGAAAAAGAAAGTAAACACCAGCAGCGACAACAATGGCAGCAGTAACGACCATAGCAATCCTAGATAAGAGCCCCGGTAACGTTCGGCGAAATCGCGCCGCAGCAATTTGATGAACAGTTGGCGCTGCAACCAGCACTGGTGAAAAACCCGGTACAGCACCCAATCCCGGCGAGTGCCCGCAGGTGTTATCGAATCGGACATGGATAGGCGTTCATCCAGATATTACATCCAGGATTTCATCGGGCTGGCAGCGGTGGAACATGGAGTGGCGCTGGCGGCAGGCCCTGGATGTGGCGTTCCCACATCAACGCATAGGCTTGTTCCAGATGACGGGCAAAGCGTCCGGTATCAAACAGCGGCATGCGCAGGCGGCAATCGGCCAGCTTCGTTCGCAGCATCGCCAGTTCCGCTGGTTGGGCCGCCAGCCGGATAGCCAGCGTTGCATATTCCTCCAGGGAATAGGTGATCAGTTCGGGCAGTCCCGCTGCTTGTAGCAGGCTGGCAGCCACTCGCGCCGGGAATGTCTCGCCCATGCAGGTTAGCACCGGTACGCCGGCCCACAGGGCATCACTGGCCGTGGTATGCGCGTTGTAGATGCGAGTGTCGAGGAACAAATCGGCGAGCCGATGACGCTCCAGGTGCTGGGCTTTGGGTAGACGTTTGGCAAAAATCAAGCGCTCGCCGGCAATACCGTGTGCCGCCGCCTCTGCCCGCAAGCGTTCCGGTGCCTCTTCACTGTGGGTATACAGCCACAGCACCGAACCCGGCACCTGTCCTAGAATACGCATCCAGACCGCGAACATGTGTGGCTCGAGCTTCTGCATCTGATTAAAGCTACAGAAAATGAAATCTTGATCAGGCAGACCATGACCGGCCCGGTGGGCGCCGGTTTCAGCAATGTCCTGCCAGCGGTCATTGACTTGATAGCATTCGGGCAAATAGGCCGGTTGCTCAGTGCAGAATGCCGCCTGGTCAGGCGGCAGCACAACAGGATCGGCCAATAGATAATCCAGGTAGTCCGCACCGCTGCTGCCTGGAAAGCCAAGCCAGTTCACTTGGATAGGCGCGGGTCGCAGGGCAAAAATCTCTGGACGGGCGAAACTGGTGTACGCCATCAGATCCACAAGAATGTGGATTCCATCGGTCCGGATGCACTGCGCGGCTACAGTATTTTCCATGCTGGATAAATCCACAAATCGATCACAATCATCCCTGATCTGCCGGTAATAGGGACTGCCATCGTCGCTACGCAGGGAGTAGACGTAAATTTCGAAGCGGCAGCGATCATGACAGCGAAACAACGAACGCATCAGATGAGCGGTTGGGTGCTCGCGAAAATCTGCCGAGACATAGCCGATTTTCAGGCGCGCTGACTCTTGAGTAGCGGTCGCAGCCGATGAGGTGACCATTCCCGCGATCCATTCCGCCTCACGGCGGGCGATGGCTAATCTTAATGCGGGCGACAACGGCAGGAATAGTGCTCGAAAGGGCAACAACGGCGAGCGTTCGCCGCGAGCCAGACTTGTTTCGGTGAGCTGCTGGATGGCAGCAACCCGGCTATCGTAATCTTGCCAGTCACCATGTTCGAGCCGGCGGAATTCAAAATTGACCTGGATCAGTTCGGGCGTTACTGGGGGCGGCAGGGAATCAGCCGGACGGCATTGGAACGGACCATCATGGTAGCTGGCCCGGAAAGCGTGGGCATTCAATCGATCGGCTGTAGCGAAGGCCACACGCGCCTCAGCGGATCGCTCTAAAACTGCCAGCGCTTCGCCGCGCTTCGCGTGGAACTGCCAGTCTTCCTGGGCCGATGGAGGCAGTTGTTCCAGTACCGCCAGCGTGTCCTGGAACCGGCCGTTGGCATTGAAAGCTGCCGCCACTGCCAGCCGTTCCGCCACCCGGTCCGGTTCAGTGGCCGCCAGTAACCGTTCCGCTACTGCCAGCGCCGGACGATAGCGTTCCTGCGCTAACAGGACGGCGATCCGGCTTCGCAACAGCGCCGGGTGACCGGGGTGCCAAGCCAAGCCTTGATCGACCCAAGCCAACGCCTGAACTGACTGGTTCTGTCGCAGCAAAGCCTCGACGGCGGTCAGCAGGACACCGGCTACTTGCTGTCCAGCCGAGTGCGCGGCATGGATAGTGGTCAGCGCCTCCGGGTAACGCTCCAGTTGTAACAATGCGAGGGTGCGGTTCAGCAACGCCTTGGCATGATTGGGTTGTCGAGCCAGCAGGCGATCGATTGTTACCAGCGCTGCTTCAGGCTCCTCCAGGTCTAGTAGGGTGGCTGCACGATTCAGTAATGCCGTTGGAGATCCGGGGTGATCCGCCAGCACCGCATCGACATCTGCTAGCGCCTCTGCGGGTCGTCGCATCGTGCGCAGTACGACTGCCCGGTTGATCAACGCCGGACCATGTCCAGGGCGGAGCGCCAGTGTCCGGTCGAACGCTGCCAACGCTTCTTCGCAACGGCCGAGGCTGAACAGCGCCGAACCGCGGGTTGAATGGGCAACCGCTTGGGTTTCATCCAGCTCCAGTGCGGCGCCGGCAACGGCCAGCGCTTCTGCAAATCGCTCCAGCCGCAATAGCGCCATGCCCTGGTTCAGTAGAGCGGCCAGCCGGTTTCCACCTTCCAGGTGCTGAACCTGGTTAGCCAGTTGGGCCGCCTGGGCGTAACCACCGGTTTCGAGCAATGCCGCCGAAGCCAGCAGCAACACCGCCGGATTGCGCGGTTCCAACCGTAAAGCATATTCCAGCGCCTGCAAGCAAGGGCCAAACTGATCGAGCTCATACTGCAATTCGGCCAGCCGCAGCCAGTAGCAGGCGCGATGAGGGGCCTGTTGGCAAATCTGCACGTATAGATCCCTGGCCTTTTCGAGTTGCCCACCGGCGGCCAGCCGGTCGGCTTGCTCCAGCAACGCTTCAATCATCCGGTATGGAATGCTATCAATATGGCACTAACGGAAGGTTTCGTGATACCACTGACCATCCAGCAGCACCCAAGGGTCTTTAGTCGTTTGCCGCGTCCAGCCGATTGTGCCAATCATGACTTCCGCGCTGATCTGGGTCATTCCTTTTTCACCCTCGACTTGTACCTCGTCAATCTTAACGCTGCGGACCGGCAATCCCTGCAGTGACATGGCATGTTCTAGCTTGAGCCAACCGCCAGGCTGAGCGGCTGACTCCAATTCGTAGAGCGTTCTGACATCGCGTGCTTGCCGTGCTGCCCAGTAGCGTTTAACCCGTTCCTGCAGTGCCGCTTTTAATTCTTCCGGAGATGCCGTTTGGCCGGTGGCAGGGGCTGTCGTTACGGGCTGTTCTGGAGTCACCGCTTGACTGGCGGGTGCCACATCCTTAGGTTCCTCAGCCTGGACAGCGAGGGACAGGCTAGCAGCTGCCAGCACCCATCGGCTTATTTGTTTTAGATTGAACATGAGATACCACCCTCTACGGTATGGATTCGGGAATGGCGCCCTTTAGTTCCGGCATTTCCACACTGACACCCACTTCCTTGGCTAATTTCCAGGCATATTCCTCTCGTGCTTTGGCTTGGGTTTCTTGCTGAATCCGCTGAAGCACATTGTCGCGGACATTGGCATACGGCGCGATCATGGCATCTCGCTTATCCGTCAGCAGGATGATTTCATAACCGACTGGGGATTCGAGTACTCCGGAAAATTGGCCAACCGTCAGGCCCTCGACTGCTTTTTTCAACCAGGGATCTTTTTCCGGCTGTAGGAAACCTAGATCACCCTTGGCAACCTTCCCTTGGGGATTTCCAGTCAGCGTTTCAGCCAGGGTAGCGAACGATTCACCTGCACGAAGGCGCTTCAATGTGTCTTCAGCCTGGGCTTTGATCGCAGCCTTGGCTGCATCGTCAGCATTGTCCGGTATCCGGAATTGAATCTGGCTCACGCGTACCATGGCAGGAATACCGAAGAGTTCCGGATGTTGCTGGTAGTACGTGTACAGCGCCTCTTCGGACGGTATGGAGCTGGGTTCCGGGAAATGCAGTTTCGCCAGCTTTTGATAGGCTTGCAGATAATCCCGGTTACTCGGAGCACGGTCCTTCGGCAGCAAACCTTCTCGGGTCATCGCTTCCTGAAGCAGGCGATCCAGGATCATCTCGTGCAGGATTTCTGTTTTCCCCGGCACTGTCCTCGCTTTCAGAACCAGCCGGGTATCTTGCGTAATGTACTGCATGAACTGCGCGACCGTGATGTTCTTACCAGCAACCTGTGCCATCACGACCTCTGGCACTGCAGCGGGTGCCGCCTGATCAGGGGGTGGGGTGGCGGTTGAAGCTGGAGTCGTGGGGGGTGCCGGTGGTGGTTGCGACCCCGCGGGCGCATCGGCTGCCCAGGACTGCCGGAATGTTGCCACCATCGTTGGGGTGGCGATGACTACCGCCAGCGCAGCGGTCATCATGATTCTGCTGATCATCATCTCTCCTCATAAAGTTCACCCGCCAGCCGTCCATATATCGGCTTGGGCAGCGCTGACCCATCGTGTGGTCTGGCATCAGTTCGGTTTGGCATTGTCCGGTGAATTGACCGATAACTTGCCGAAAATATCCCACAACGGTCCGTAGATAACCTCGGATTCTTGTGGTCCTTGATTAGCAACGACTGCATCGAGCCAATCATCCCCGTCCACATCCGCCAATTCCACCCAGTTTGGCCAATTGATGATCGGTAGCAGTATGCTCTCGAATTCGCCTGGTTGCTCTTTACGCTCCCGGTATAGCACCAGCGCACGAGACCCTCCCGCCAGCAGGTAGCGGCCTCCCTTGTCTTGACCAACTGCCAGGGTATGCACACCGACCCGGCTTGGATAAGCAATTGCTTTACCCTCGGTAAAATGACCCTGGCCGTCGTTTAACAGCACAGCGATGCGTTCCTGCACTGACATCGGCACCAGTAGATCCATTTTACCATCTTGATTCAGATCCAGCGGCGCTACCTGACGCGGCCAGCCTTCCTTGAAGGACGCTAATTCGCGCAAACGGGGCGTTTGTTCCGGATCGGGGTATTCGACTGCCCAAACCTTGTTGCTCCGGAAGGTAGGGAAAATCAGTTCGGGAATACTGTCGCCGTTCAAGTCGGCCAGTCGCACTGGCCGGGGATCTGGGTCTGTCGGGATCGTAATAACGGTCTTGGCGTCCCCTTTTTCCGGATCAAAATCGCGCAGCAGGGTCAGTTCTGTACCGGTATAGGGAACGACCGCCAAGCTGAGCCGTCCCCAGTTAGGCCACACGAATGGCGTACTGTCCAAAGGTTGATGCTGGCTGTAACTCGATACCTGTTTCAGATAGCCATTGGGTTGTGCAGCCACCACTCGCAACTGGCTCGTGCCTTCAGCGTTCATCAGGTAGCGTTTAGGAAAACCAGGTAGGGCAATCGTCGTGTTGGGATGAAAACCGGCGATATCCTGTTCCTCAGTTGCCTCAAAGCGGCGTGGCTTGGTCTGACGGAAAACCCGGATCATATTGCCGCCATGTGAGGTGAAAGCCAGATCGGTCCGGCCGTCGCCAGTCACATCGTCGACCAGGACGTGGAATGCGCCTCTGGTCACCAAGAAGCGGGTATATCGCCCTTGCGGGTCGCTCCAGATCGGGTGCTCCTCGGTTGGCGCCCCAATCGTCCTGGACTCAGCCTGTGGGGCTGTGGTGATGGTCTGATCCGAGGGAGTTGGCGCTGCCCAAACATTCGTCAGTATCCCGCTCCACCCTATCGTCACGGCTAGCAGACATTGCTTTTGCGTCATCATGGCGCATTCACTACCCTTAAAATAAAAACGGCGCACTGAATGTACGCCGTTTTAGCCACGAGTACTCCTGAAATTCAGGAGTACCACAGGTGGTGGTTACTATCAAAAATTACTTGAGGCCACGCTCGTGTGCCAATTCAGTCTGGGTCTGATCCGTCCCAGCGCCATTGACACCGATCAAGCTGAAGGCCACACCCGCACGCGAACCAAAACCGTTCACCGTTGAGGCGGTGGTGTAATCATTGACACCGAACTCTACGAAACCGGTATCTGCTAACCCGTCCCGGATGACGCCGGTGTGCAGCGCGTCAGTGGTAGCGTCGACCCCGACTTTCAGAACATTCAGCTCGTAAGGAATGCTGGTTCTGGCCGAGATAGCCACCTCATCTGCGTTAAATACCAGCACGGTCTGTGTGCTGCGTGCAGCATTGTTATCCGGGAACCACAGCACGAAGCTGGTATCACCTGTCGGGGTGGTCTTCTGCAGGTAGTAGCGCAGGCTAAAGTACGCGGTTTGACCGCCTGGGGCACCAGGCAGCAGCATCCCCGCCGTAACTGGATTGGCATCATCCAGGAACGCTTCGCTCAGGTGCCGCACTTCGTCACGGGCTGCAGTATCTACATCGTCAATCATCGGCAGCACCGGAATATACGCCTGGCTGGCCCAGTTGCCGTTGATCTGATAAGCGGCGCCATACAGAATCATGCCACTCGCCTTCGTTGCGCTGGCGCTAGCGTCAGTGATCACCATATAGCCGGGGACATCCAGCGCGCTGGGCAGACTCTTAGCCGCGATGATACTGCCAAAGTCGATGCCGACCCAGTCATCACAAGTTACAGCGATCTTGTCATCGACGATTTCTACACTGTTCTTGTCAAAGAAATACCAGTGGATTTTGCCGGCGCAGCTAGTGCTCGTCTTGGGACCTGTCAGTGTAGGGAACTGGCCGACGTTGACATTGGTAGGACTGGCACTGATAACACTAATCATCGTATTAAATTTGCCTGCGCCATTCGTCGCCACAAACGGGATCAACAATGCATCGCCCGGGGTACCCTGCATAACTGCCTGAGCAGCGCCGGAGGCACCAAGAGCAGCCGCGACCGCCGCCGCTACACCAACTTTCTTGAAATTCGCTAACATGTCGTAACTCCTATAGGTTGCTTCGTACGAGCGCTTTAACAGAAACAGCAAGATTCTGACTACCGCCCGGAAGATTACAAGGAAATCCAACTGGTGTCAACATAACAACATAGTTTTGTTGTTTGCGCAACAGTCTTTATCCTTACAACAAAAAAATCGATTGCGGTATTTATAAATAGAAAGACGGCAAAATGCAAGAATTCCCTTTGCATTGTTTCAGCACAGTCAATCTATTTGTTGTATTTAAGAAACAATCCCAATATCTAATCCTTATTAGGATGCGGGGATTATTGCCTCAACTGCGCGCATCTTGCGTTTGATCTCATCCGTGACCGCGTCAATTTCTTCAGTATTCTGCACCACGCGTGGGGTAATCAGCACGATCAGTTCTGTGCGGTCTACTTGCTCGTTGGTACTGCCGAACAGGGCGCCGACGACTGGAACCTTATAGAGTACTGGAATACCACTCTGGCCTTCAGTGCGATTGTCACGGATCAGGCCACCGAGAACCAAAGTCTGTCCGCTTTTGACCGTGACTTTGCTGGTTACACTGCGCTGTAGAAACGTACGCTCCTGTTGAGCGGTTGAGCCTGCTTGGCTGACGGCCACTAACGGTCCTACATCAATCACTTCCTGCTTGATTTCCATGTTGACGATACCTCCGGAGTTGACCCGGGGTAATACCTCTAGAAACACACCGGTATCTTTGTAGGTGACGCCACCGGTGGTGGTCACATTGTTCACTGTACTTGTGCCGGTGGGCACCGGTTGTTGGGTACCCACTCGAATTGTTGCCTGTTGGTTGTCCACCACCATCACTTGCGGAGAAGAAAGCACCTTGACTTTGGAATCGCTGGCTAATGCCGTGAGCAAGGTTTTCACAATGTCATTACTGTCGGTAATCGCGTAGGAGAATTGGCCCGTTGGAATGCTCTTGAGCGCGTTCGTTAAGGTAAGGTCTGCAGGAAGACCGAGTGAACCTGTCCCCGTGTAGTTTTTGCCCACTTCATTGTTGAAAAACCATTGCAACCCATACTGAAGATTGCCGGTCAACGTCACCTCGGCGATGGTGGCTTCGATCAGCACCTGCCGAGGGGCAACATCGATCTTTTGCAGCGTCGTGACGATCCGTTCGTAATTCTGACTGGTGGCCCAGATCAACAGGGCATTGTTATCGGCGTCAGCGACGATGCGCACTTCTTCCATGCCAGCGCTCGGTCCGCCCGATCCCAAAGCGCCGATTCCACTCCCTAAACTATTGCTGCCAGAGCGGCTACCTGCCGAGGCTGTTGGATTGCCAAGAGACGATAAACCACCGGATGAGGAGGTTCCACCTGACAGAGAG
>DDST01000179.1 GCA_002343485.1 Proteobacteria bacterium UBA2383 | reverse complement strand
TGGCGTCTGGCGGCAAACGGCCATCAGCGGCCATTCGGGTTTCTTCTCCAAACCGGCCATTCAATCGGAGCCACCAACTTCGCCCACACTGCGTCGTAACGTTTCCCGACTGGTTTCAACCCAATCTTCTTTCAGCCACCACAAATAGATCGCATTGGATATCATGCACAGCGGTTACAGTAAATTCAATAAGGGTTGAAATCTATGAGTGGGTTAGTCACTGTACCTATAGCGGCCATCACGTCGCTAACAGCAGAGATCGCCGTTACTGTGATTCGCGGAACTTTGCGCGCGGAGTGCCGTTACAGCGGACTCAGCCCGACTGTACTGACGGTCTCAAGTCGCCTCACCATTGCTGATGGCGGCATCGACGCAGAAGTGAACACCACATTAGGGCTACCGGTTCCAACAGACTGCCTCTTCCAGGCCGGTTTGACGGGTTTTCAGATCAAGTCAGGAACCAGCTTCAAGCCGTGGACTGCGAGCGCTATCCGAGCCGAGCTTCTGGATAGTAAAGGCAAGCTTTACAGCGAAGTTCAACGCTTGGTGCAGCGTGGCGGCCGCTACGCATTAATTTGCACTGGCCACGACCTTACGCCCAGGCAGCGAAATGAGGCCATAGATCAGATTGCGCTGATCCTTACAAGTGCTGGTTTCCCTGGACATGACGCATTGATCGATGTCTTTGGTGCTAGTCAATTGGCTGAGTATATTGAGCGTTACCCGGGTGTGGCGGCTCTAGTAACAACTGATCCCATTCAAGAAGCGCTTGTTTTTGATGAGTGGGTGCGCGACGACCACATGTCGAATTCGTTCGAAATGTCCAAGGATCAAAGTGATCTGATCGATCAACTTCGACAGGCCTTGTTTGGATCTGCTAAACATGTTCGTGTGCTGGGTGAGCCCGGACTCGGCAAAACTCGTCTTGTTCTTGAGGCGTTACGGGATGAAAACCTCGCCCCTATCGTTTTGTACATTGAGCATGGCTCCATGTTGGGTAGCACTAGGCTTTTTCGTCAGTTACTAAAATCGCCATACAACAAACCACTCGTCCTTGTCATAGACGAATTGCCAGAGCAGGAAATGGCCGAAATCTGGCGGCATCTAAAAGCAAGGTGTGGGGCATTGAAAGTTGTGTCGTTAGATCACGGTCGCGATGAGACGCGGGATACCGATATACAGAGAATCTATGCTCCGCCTCTATCGGCCGAAACAATCAAGAAAATTTTGATAAACAGATTGGGAGGTTCTCGGGAGTTGGATCGCTGGGTCGAGATATGTGAGGGATCTCCGAGGGTTGCACAGGCCGTTGCTGACAACTTGCGCGCAAACCCTGCTGACTTGCTACGCCCACCAGCGACAGTTCCGATTTGGGATCGATTTCTGCACGGTTACGGTAAGCGAGACGAGCAACACGCTCGGCAAATTGACTGCGTTACGCAGCATTTGGCATTATTCAATCGATTCGGATTCGATGACCCGGTTGGCGACGAGGCACGCTACATCGCCGATTGGGTTGCCATGGTTGACCCGACTATCGGTTGGGCTCGGTTTCAAGAAATCGTGCAAAGTCTGCGTGCAAGACGTGTGTTGCAGGGCACAAGAACCTTGTTTTTTGTGCCCAAGGCGTTGCATATCTACCTGTGGCAGCGATTTTGGCTGAACTACGGCAGAGGATTCGACTTCACACATACCTTCAACAATATGCCTGAGTCACTTCATGCATGGTTTATGAATATGTTCAAGTACGCTGGTGATACAGCGACTGCGCACGTAATTGACGACATTCTCAAACCTGATGGTGTTTATTCCAAAGGCGCTACGCTGACATCCGCGAAAGGAGCACGATTCCTTTCAACACTGGCTGAAGCCAACCCCGTCGCAGTCTTGAGACTGTTGGAAGCCACAGTGGGGTTGTGGTCAGACGAAGAGATTGCGTCTTTTAGAGAGAATCGCCAGACACTTGTTTGGACTTTGGAAAAGATTGCGGTCTGGCCTCAGCAATGTGTACGCGGAATCCGTCTGCTCATAAGACTTGCGGTCAATGAAACCGATACAAATAGCAACAATGCAACTGGCACTCTCCGAGGCTTTTTCTGCATAGGACCAGAGGCTGCGGCAACGGAGGCGTCCCCCGCCGAACGACTACCCGCACTCCTTCCGCTACTGCGGTCTTCCACTGACAAGGAGCGCGAGTTAGGGCTGAGTTGCATGGAGGCTGCGTTGGACACCCATGGGCGCGGCTATCGAATAGTTGGGCCAGAGTTTCAGGGACTCAAACCGCGTGCGAAATTGTGGATTCCAAAAACTTACGGCGATTGGTGGGATGCACAGTACCTATATTTCAAGACACTGATCGACGAGACGGCGCAGTGGCCGGATCATTTAAGGCCCACGGCTTGCAGTGCGTTGCTGAGTGCAATACAACAACAAATCAAAATAAAGCCATGCACCCAACTTGCCTTTGACGTACTTGGCGTATTGATTCGCGATCCCAACATGAAATCAAGCGAACTCAACAAGTTTTTCGCGGATTGGCCTGAATATCATGACCAACCAGAAATCAAGGACATCACGGCCAGGATTGTCTCGATAGGTCGCTCGTATACGAAGCAGAGTTTGATCAATCGTTTTCAGCGATATGTTGTGGATGTTGACTGGCTGACTTGGGATGAAGATATACGTGAAAGGCGAGGAAAACGGAACAATCGCGCTAAACCACTGGTCAATGGGCTCGCCAAGCGCGTAGCAACGAGTACTGGACTGTTTGATTTGATATTGCCGCTTCTTTCCCCGGGCAAGGAATCTCCAGCTTTGTGGCGCTTTGGAGATCGACTGGCAAGCAATGATCCTAAATGGTCTTTGCTGGACAAATTAATTGCACAAGCATTAGCCTCCAGGCATTGGGGATGCTTGGGAGGCTACTTATCTTTCGTTCAAAAGCAGGATGCCCCGGCGTTCCATAAAGCCGTCACTTCCTTGTTGTCGAGCGCTGACAGCGCCTGGCTCGGTGCCGCGCTGACGGTACGTAGTGAGTACGATGAAATACTGTTTGATGGGTGCTTGGTGGCTTTTGGGAAAAAATGGATAGAAACTAGCCAGTTTTCCGCATTGCGCTATGGGCGAATGTGGGAAAAAATCCCTTCGTCAACGTTAGAGCGCCTAATCCACTTACTAAGCAAAGAAGCGGATGCTGCATCAGTTGGGCTTTTGATCGGCCTCTTTCATGACATCCCTTTCACCACTACTTCACCCTTTGACAGTGCCACCGTTTTTTCTGCACTCCGCAGCGCTATACCAAGCGAAAAAGGATGGAACGATTCACGCGGTTACGATTGGCAGAATGCTTGCAAAAAGCTCATTGAATTTGACGACCATTTTGCAATACCGTTGCTGGATGCCTTGTTTACAGAAATGGGGCATCACTACCGATTAAGTTATGACCGTTACGTTGAATCCGTAAGTCTGGAGTTGGTCAAAGCTGATCCTATCGGTGCATGGCAATTGATTGCGCGACACTTTGAGGCAACGCTGCCTAAGTGGCGATCTGACCTGTTGAGTTGGCTCAAGGGAGGGATTGCCGGCTTTCACGAGAAGGCGGATAGCGCTCCCGTTAATTTGCTTCCTGTTGACTCAATAATTTCGTGGATTGATATTGACCCTGCTGCGCGCGCCAGCCTAATCGGTCATTGTGTTCCCGGCACTCTTGATTTGGAAGCGGGCGGAAAATTGTCGATTGCTCTAATTGCAAAGTATCCGGCCATTGACGGGGTAAAGAGCGGTATCAGTGCTGCTTTTCGCTCAGGGGGCTGGTCAGGCCCAACTAGCCTTCATCTAAAGAGAAAACGAGAAAAATTACGCGATTGGTTAACACACGGATTCGAATTCGAGGTGACTCAGTGGATTGAGTCAGAACTTGAATACATAGATAAAAACATTGAGCGTGAGGAAATTGCTGAAGAGCGAACACGGTTCGACTGATGGAATTCAATTTGGGTGCTGTCCAAACAGCCTCCCACCCCCCACCTCAATCACCAACTTCTGCGTCGCATAACAAATGGCCGCGTTCCCAATCTCCGCGTTCCTGCCAAAGGTCTGCTTCCATTTTCCTCGACTGTCTCCAATGGGTCGGTTGCCGACGGCAGA